>PXBM01000025.1 GCA_003566935.1 Syntrophomonadaceae bacterium
ACCAGGTTTTGCCTTCGTCTACCCTGGCTGTTGTTGCTGACCCGGAAGAAATGAAAGTGAGAATCGATGGTTATAAAATGTTCACCGACAGCCTATGTCTTGAAATTAATCCTGAAACCCTTGCCGTTAAAATATCTGATCCTGACGGAAAAATATACAGTGACGATATTGCGGTTTCCCCTGCCGAAAGGCTAATCAGGAAAAAAAGATTGAAAGAAACAGGCATTTTCGGTAATGGTGAAAAATATACCTGGCTTAATCAAATCGGAACAAAAACTACAAATTACTGCAGTGATGTCCTTTTTCACAACCCGATCCAGCACCCGCAGGAAGAAGAGATGCACACGGCAATTCCTTTTTATTTAGGGGTCTCACCGGATTTAGCCTACGGTATTTACTTCGATAATACTCATCGAACCTATTTTGATTTTGGTAAAAGTGATCCGGCTGAAATCAGCTTTTGGGCTGATGGAGGGAGTCTTGACTATTATTTTATCGCCGGCCCGCAGGTAGATGAGGTGATCAAGGGGTACGGGCACTTAACAGGAACCGCACCACTCCCCCGTAAAAACGTGCTCGGCTATCACCAGAGTCGCTACAGTTACAGCAGCCAAGAAGAACTGCTTGCTGTTGCCGAAGGTTTGCGCAATCATGATATTCCCTGCAATATTCTTTACATGGATATTCACTACATGGATGCTTACAAGGTTTTTACCGTTGATCGGGAACGTTTCAAGAACATTGAAAGCATGTTACAAAGGCTTAAAGATATGGGCTTTTCAGTAGTAGTTATAGTTAATCCCGGGGTGATGGCTGAGGAAGGTTATGCCGTTTATGAAGAAGGTTTAAGGAATGGCTACTATGTTACCCGGCCATCAGGCGAAGTATACTACGGGGAAGTTTGGCCTAAACCGGCAGTATTTCCGGACTTTCTAAGATCCGAGGTGCGGCAGTGGTGGGGTGAGAAATATCGGTGGCTTCTAGAGTACGGAGTTGAAGGTATCTGGAATGACATGAATGAACCTACCGATTTTACCCAGGAGATTGGCACTTTGCCTGATGATATTGTTCATAAAACAGATGAAGGATACGAGCTTCCTCACCGGGAAGTTCATAATATCTATGCTATGCTGCAGACTATTTCAACCAGGACTGCCCTGGAAGAACTGCAACCGGATAAACGACCATTTGTTTTAACCCGCGCCGCATTTGCCGGAAGCCAGCGTTTTGCTGCCCTCTGGACCGGGGACAATGCCAGTATCTGGGAACACCTTGAAAGCAGCATCCCTATGCTCTTAAACCTTGGCCTGAGCGGCTATTCTTTTGTTGGCGCAGATGTGGGCGGCTACAGGGGAGATTGCAGTGGTGAGCTGCTGGTTCGCTGGACCCAGCTGGGGGCATTTTATCCCTTTTTCCGCAACCACAGCGAGATTGACACTGCTGCCCAGGAACCCTGGGCTTACCCGCAGGAAATCCTTGATATTACCCGTAAATATATCCGCCTGCGTTACCGACTGCTGACTCATTATTATAACTTGATGCGTGAGAGCACTTTAACAGGACAACCTGCAATTCGACCTCTCTTCTTCCACTACCAGGAAGATCCGGAAACATATCATATTAATGACCAGTTTCTACTGGGAGATAGTTTGATGGTCTGCCCGGTTACCAGGCCAGGCGTGACCCATCGCCAGGTCTATTTTCCGCAGGGCTTGTGGTTTGATTACTGGACCGGTGAGTCAATTGAGGGAGGTCGCTACCTTTCCGTGGAAGCACCCCTGGTAAAGATACCTCTTTATGCCAGGGCCGGGGCAATTTTGCCCCATGATGATATCGACTCTGCAGATTATAGCAGTTATTCTGAAGCAAAATCTATGACTATTCACTGTTATGCCGGGAAGAATAGTTCTTACCGTCTCTACCTTGATGATGGGTTAAGTTATGAATTTAAACGGGGCCAGTACAGTGAACTTGAGTTTACCTTCAAAGATGATCCCGAAAAGCCTGAGTTAACAGTTAAAAAGATCTATGAGGGGTTTGCAATTCCCGAAATATATTATAAGTATATCCTTCCGGGCAGTAAAAAATAAAAGGCTTGCATAAAATACAGGGCCAATAATTATTAAATTAAAGGATGCAGCAGATGATCAGGTTAAATGACAACCTTTATTCGGATAGCGGCTGGGAAATATATGAGAAAAGTTTTTTAGAAGAACAGCTAATTGCAACGGGGAGCAACTTTTTAACAGGCAATGGTTATCTCGGTTACCGGGGAACATTCCCCGAGTGGCATAAAGATAAGTACGTCGGCTGTATAGTAACCGATACCTATGATAATGCTGATGGAACCTGGACCGAATTATGCAATGCCCCGAACGGCCTCTATACAAAACTGGTGGTTGATGGAGAAACGGCTGAAACCGCCGGTTCGTCCCTCTCAGCTGAAGAGATCGCATATTACCGAAAACTGGATTTACGCTATGGTATTTTCAGTGCTAAGTCAAGCTGGACCGGCAAAAACGGCAGGCAGCTGCACATTGGTATTGAAAGATTTGCCAGCTATGCTAACCTGCACCTGGTTCCGATGAGTTTTAAGGTCCGGGCCGGGCAGCGCTGCCGGCTTGAGCTGTATACCGGTATTGACGGGGCAGTATGGGACTTAAACGGGAAACATTTATACAACTATAAAATAGAGGCTGAAGATGGCGAAACTGCAATCTCCGCTGAAACCGGGCAAAGCGGGATTTCCCTGGTGGTCCTCGAAGGGCATAAGATTATTGGCAGTGAGCCGCTCAAGAAAGAACTGATCAGGGAAGAGGAAGCGGTTTTCTGGAAGTTTACCTTTGAACTGGACCAGGAAGAAGAGCTTGTCCTCGAAAAAGTAATGACAGTTTACAGCAGCAATGATACTAAATATCCTTACTCTGCCGGGAAGAAAGATTTACAGGAAGCTATGGACATGGGCTATGAACATCTTAAAAAAGAGCACAAGCCATACTGGGACAGGATCTGGGAAAAAGGTGATGTAAAGATTAACGGTGATCCCTTTTCCCAGGCGCTGTTAAGGTTCAACCTTTACCATAATATTATTGCTACGCCGGGTCATAGTGACTCGCTGCCCATCGGCGCCCGTGGTTTATCCTGCCAGGCCTACCAGGGAGCGGCTTTTTGGGACCAGGAAATTTATAACCTGCCCATGTTTATTTATACCATGCCTGAGATAGCCCGGAATATTTTAGTTTATCGCTACAAGACTCTCGATGGAGCGCGCCGAAAGGCTGCTAACCTGGGCTACGAAGGAGCTTTTTATGCCTGGGTCAGCGGTAAAACAGGTGATGAACTCTGCCCTTCTTTCTTTTTTACTGATGTTTTGACCGGACGAAAAATCAGGAACCATTTTAATGATTGGCAGATTCATGTTTCGCCAGACCTGGTTTATGCCATTTGGCAGTATTACCAGGCCAGTGGTGATTGGAGCTTCGTTGAAGAATATGGTGCAGAAATTATTTTTGAAGTGGCCCGTTTTCTTTACAGTCACGCCTATTACAACAAAAGCAAGGGTTGCTATGAATTTATCCGCCTCCTCGGGCCTGATGAATACCATGAAAATGTCGATAATAACGCATTTACCAATTACCAGGCTTACTACAGCCTGGAGAAAGCTTTGAAGGTAAGCGACCGCCTTAAAGTGGAGAATTTTGAATTGTGGAGAGACTTAAAAAACAGGTTGAGTTTAAGCGAGCTTGAACTCTTAGATTGGCAGGACATGCTGGAAAAGCTCTATTTACCGCAGCCCCTGTCTGAAAGCAGGATCATTGAGCAATTTGACGGTTATTTTGAACTGGAAGATGTGACGCCAAAAGCCCTGGAGCAAAGGCTGATTAAAAAAAATGAATACTGGGGTTGGCCTAACGGCGTTGCCGTACATACCCAGGTTTTGAAGCAGGCCGATGTTTTGCAGCTGTTGGTGCTGCAGGATCTATTTCCACAGGATGTGGTCAGGGCTAATTACGACTACTATGAACCGAAAACCCAGCATGGTTCATCTCTCAGCCCTTCAGTCCATGCTATCATCGCAGTAAAATCTGGTTGCGTAGAGCAGGCCTACAGTTATTTTACCAGGTCTTCTGTTATTGATCTTTTTAACACCAACAAGGCTGAAAGCGGCGGTACTTTTATCGGCGGTATTCATACCGCTTCATGCGGTGCAGCCTGGCAAATTATCGTTTTCGGATTTGCCGGGATGAAGGTCAATAAAAAAGGTTTATCCTTTAAACCAAAGCTGCCGGAAAAGTGG
>PXBM01000114.1 GCA_003566935.1 Syntrophomonadaceae bacterium
GCCGCCGCCCGCAGCATGGTCGGTCCACCAATATCAATATTTTCAACCGCCTCTTCCAGGGTTACCCCTGCCCGGGCGATAGTATCTTCAAAGGGATAGAGATTGACTACGACCAGCTCAATCGGGACAATCCCGTGCTCGCTCAACTCTTCCACCTGGTCCGAACGGGCCAGGATCGCTCCGTGAATACTGGGGTGGAGTGTTTTTACCCTTCCCCCTAAAATTTCAGGACTGCCGGTCACTTCCGCAGCTTCTGTTACCGAATGGCCAGCCTCGCTGATAGCGCGAGCCGTACCTCCGGTCGAAATAATTTCAAAACCAAGCTCAACCAACTCACCGGCCAGTTCTGCAATTCCTGCTTTATCAGATACACTTAATAAAGCTCTACGTTTCTTTGTCAATAATATAACACCTTCTTCCTTCCACTTTCAGTTTATCGCGACAGAACAGATCAATCGCAATCGGATAGATCCGGTGTTCAACCGCCTGGATCCGCTGCTGCAGTGTTTTAACCGATTCACGCTGGATAACAGGCACCGCTTCCTGCAGCACAACGGGACCGCTGTCAAGACCTTCATCAACAAAGTGAACCGTGCATCCGGTTACTTTTACGCCATAGTTAAAAGCCTGCTCGATCCCGTCGTTTCCGGGGAAGGCAGGCAAAAGAGATGGGTGAATATTTAAGATCTGCAGGGGAAAAGCCTGGACAAAAAGCGGTGAAAGCAGGCGCATAAACCCGGCCAGCACTATAAGATCTATTTCATTTTCTTTCAGGGCATTGATCAGAACCTGGTCGTAACTTTCCCTGCTGCTGCAGCTTTTTGGGTCGATATGAAGCGCATTAACTCCATCCCCCCTGGCTATTTCCAGGGCAGGAGCATCTGCCCGGTCGCTGATCATCAGGGCAACCTCTCCTGCGATCTCACCCCTTTTAACCGCTTTCAGGATCGCTTTTAGGTTGCTGCCCCGACCGGATGCCAGCACGGCAATACGTTTCATCTTGAGATCCCCCTATTATTACAAAAACTGCTGCTTAACTTTAAAACATAGCTTCTAACAATATAATTCTATTAATATCACTATAAATCCTTTATCACTACCCCGCTGCTGCCGCTTTCTACCCTGCCAATTTTATATGCTGTCAGGTGGTGCCCGGAAAAATGTTTCAGCAAACCGTCCGCTTCCTGGGGAGAAACAAAAAGACAGTAGCCGATGCCCATATTAAAGGTTCTGAACATCTCGCTGCGTCTCACTTCACCTATCTCACTGATCAGGTCGAAAATAGCAGGCTCCATCCAGGCGTTGGGATCAATTTCCGCCTGCAGACCGGAAGGCAAAATACGGGGCAGGTTATCCGGCAAGCCGCCTCCGGTAATGTGAGCCATCCCCCTGATTGAAAACTTTTTCAGAGCCTGTAAGACAGGTTTAACATAGATATAGGTGGGCCGCAGCATTTCTTCTGCCAGGGTCATACCCAGGCCGGGCTGGAAATCGGTCAACAGCAAACCAGCTTCTTCCAGCAAAGCTTTACGAACCAGGGAAAAGCCATTGCTGTGCAAGCCATTAGAAGCAAGGCCAATGACAACATCACCATTTTTAATGTTTGATCCGTCAATGATATTTTCCCTGTCGACCAAACCTACTGCAAACCCGGCCAGGTCATATTCACCGGCAGGGTAAAAGCCGGGCATTTCTGCCGTTTCCCCGCCCAGAAGTGCGCATCCGGCATCGCGGCAACCTTCTGCCACCCCGGTTACAATCTCTTCCACCTGCTCCGGTTTCAGCTTACCTACTGCCAGGTAGTCGAGGAAAAAGAGCGGTTCTGCTCCCTGGACCAGGATATCATTTACGCACATGGCCACACAGTCAATGCCGACTGTATCATGCCTTTCCACGGCAAAGGCGATCTTCAGCTTGGTTCCTACACCGTCAGTCCCGGAAACCAGGACCGGCTCCTTCATACCCTGAAGGTTTGGGACGAACATCCCGCCAAAACCGCCCAGCCCATGCAGTACTTCTGAGCGGAAAGTAGATTTGGCCAACCCCTTGATCCTCTCCACCGCGGCATCGGCCGCGTCAATATCGACACCCGCCTTCTTGTAATCCATCTCATCGCTCACGTCTTTCACTCCCTCCCGGCAAATAAGTAGAAAAGGTGTCAGAGTTAAATTCAACTTATTCTTAAGTGAAAATGGTGTCAGAGTTAACTTTCACTTTATTTGTAAAAAAGCCCGGCACTCGAAAGAGTGCCGGGCGGCTTCTTTAGAAGAAGAGCGGCGCAAAAACAAGGGCCACTATACTCATTAACTTAATTAAAATGTTTAGCGACGGTCCGGCTGTATCCTTGAAGGGGTCACCAACCGTGTCACCAACCACGGCTGCTTTATGGGCTTCGCTGCCTTTACCGCCATGTTCTCCGGCTTCAATAAATTTCTTAGCATTATCCCAGGCTCCGCCGGCGTTGGCCATGTTTATGGCCTGCAGCACCCCGGTCACCAGGGCACCGGCTAAAAGTCCGCCTAACGCTTCTTTACCCAGGAAGGGAATCAGGCCCACTGCCAGCGGCACTATAACCGCCATCAGGCCGGGCACAATCATCTCTTTCAGAGCCGCCTTCGTGCTAATATCAACACAGCGGGCATATTCCGGCTTGGCCTTGTACTCCATCAGGCCCGGAATTTCCTTGAACTGGCGGCGAATCTCTTCAATCAGTGAGAAGGCTGCATTCCCTACCGCTTCCATGGTCCGGGAAGTAAAGAAGTAGGTAAGCATACCACCGATTAGCAGCCCGGCAATGACCTGGGGCGAGGTAATATCAATCACAGCCAGCTCTGCCACCTGTGCGTATGCAGTAAAGAGAGCCAGGGCGGTCAGCGCTGCCGAACCGATGGCAAAGCCTTTACCGATTGCCGCGGTTGTGTTACCGAGTGAATCAAGCTGGTCGGTAATTTCACGCACTTCAGGCTCAAGGTCAGCCATCTCGGCAATGCCACCGGCGTTATCAGCCACCGGCCCGTAAGCATCAACGGCAACGGTCATACCCACGGTTGAAAGCATACCCACCGCAGAAATAGCAATACCGTAAACACCGGCTACATGATAAGATACAAGGATTGCCGCAACAATGGCAATGATCGGGATAACAGTACTCTTCATCCCGACAGCAAGACCGCTGATAATATTAGTAGCCGGTCCGGTCAGTGACGCCCTTGCAATATTCTGCACCGGCTTGTAGTGATCAGAAGTGTAATATTCAGTTACCCGGCCAATAATAACGCCAGCCAGCAAACCGGCGATAACGGCAATAAAGGGGCCGTAATCGGAGAAAATACCCTGCTCGATAAAAGCACGAATCAGGAAAAATGAGCCAATCAGAACCACAATAGCACTGACCCAGGTGCCGCGCTCTAAAACTGCTCCCAGGCGGACGCCTTCTTTGGCCCGCACGAAGAAGAAAGCAAAGATAGAAGCAAGGATACCGATTGAAGCAACCAGCATCGGCAGAAGCATGCCACCGAGTCCATAAAGGACTACACCAAGGGTCATGGTGGCAATCATTGAACCAACGAAAGACTCAAACAAATCCGCTCCCATACCGGCAACATCACCGACATTATCGCCAACATTGTCGGCAATAACCCCGGCATTGCGGGGGTCGTCTTCGGGAATACCGGCTTCAATTTTGCCGACCAGGTCGGCTCCCACATCGGCCGCCTTGGTATAAATACCACCGCCGACACGGGCGAAAAGGGCAATCGAACTTGCACCTAAAGCATAACCGTTAATAACAGAAGGGTCTCCGATAAAGATAAAAAGAATTCCCAAACCAAAAAGACCAAGACCGGCTACCATCATTCCCATGATTGTTCCGCTTGAAAAAGCAATGGTCAGGGCAGGGTTAATCCCGGACCTTGCTGCATGCGTGGTGCGCACATTGGCCTTGGTAGCGACCGTCATCCCCACATAGCCGGCGGTGCCCGAAAAAATGGCCCCGACCACAAAACTGACCGCAGTCAGCACATTGATTGCAGTAGCGAGGACGATGGTCAGCACCACTACAAAAACTGCCAGATAGGTGTATTCGCGTTTCATGAAAGCCATTGCGCCTTCATGAATTGCATCAGCAATATCGCGCATCTCCTCACTGCCTGCTTCGGCCTTGCCCAGCTTAATCCATAAAATAAGGGCAAAAACAAGTGCAGCCAGGGCACAGACCGGTGCTACATAAACTAACATGTCCATTTTCTTTCAACCTCCCAGTAAGATCTCTTTTCTATTAAATAAATA
>PXBM01000012.1 GCA_003566935.1 Syntrophomonadaceae bacterium
GTCATGCTGCCTTCCTCGAAAATGCCCAGGTGAGTATGGGCATCGATCATCCCCGGCATGACTGTTTTTCCTGTTGCATCGATAATCTCTGTATCTTCAGGGCAGGAAAGGTTTGGGCCCACATCAGCAATAACTCCATTATCTATCAGTAAATCCTTGACTTCCCTATCCTCTTTATCGGCCATGGTGATCAGGTTTCCGTTTTTAACTAAAAGCATCATGCGCCTCCTTTAAAAAATTGGTATAAAACCAGAATCTTTATTCTCCATTATAGATTGTAATTGTTGTTACGTAAACGCAGATATTTTCAAATCTTACTATATTGAGTAATATATTTGGGCAACTTGATCAAAACGTGCAATTGCTGTTATAATGAGGCTGATGGATAATTGGAATAATCTATTTGTTTTAGTTTAACAATTGCATATTCTAAGTATGATTAATCTTTAATCCAGATGTACTATTGCGATTTATCACTTCGTTTTTTTTGATCAGTAAGATCCTTTACACTATTTCTATTTCTTATCTATCCAGAGCTTACTTAAGCTATATGTAGGTTGTGCATTATTCAAGTTGTAAAATATGTAGTTAATTTTAAAGGCTTAAAGTTTGGCTCAAGGGAGGGATTGAACTTAAAAACGTGCCTATTGCCAGAAGTTGTTAATTAAACATCATTAAATTATTAAGGGGGATAAACGAGTATGAGCAAGAAAAGTTTAGTGTTATTTTTGGTGCTGGCCATGCTGACTGCCGGCCTGTTTGCAGTTGGTTGTGAACCGGACGTTATTGATGAAGATGTGGTAGATGAAGATCCGGATGTTGACGAGCCGGTAGATGATGAACCGGTAGGAGAAGATGACATAGTTATTGCCATTTGGAGCGCCCCTGAAGGTTTGTTTAACCCGAACCTTTATGAAAGCGCTTACGATGCATATTCCGCTGTGGATCCCTGCTTCAATGGCATGATGACTCATGATCCCGATGCCGATTATGAGCTGGTTCCCGAGCTGGCTGAAAGCATGGAAGTCAGTGATGATGAAATGACTTTCACTTACACGCTGCGTGACGATATTTACTTCCATGATGGCGAGCCGGTAACCACTGAAGATGTCAAGTGGACCTTCGAGTGGATGATGGACGATGATTACACCGGTGTCCGCGCGGCTAACTGGGTAGCGATCGAAGAGATTGAAATTGAAGATGAGAGAACTATCCATTTTCACCTGTCCGAAGTGGATGCACCGGCTTTAATCAGGATTTCTACCTGGTCTATTTCGCCAAAGCATGTGTTTGAGGACACTCCGATTGCAGAATTGGAAGAGCACCCCAATGTGACCCAGGAACCGATCGGTGCAGGTCCTTTCAAGCTGGTAGAATATGTTGAAGGCCAGTACACAATTCTGGAAGCTTTTGATGACTATGTACATGGACGCCCAGAAATTGATCAGATAACAGTCAAAGTAGCTTCTTCCGATGCCCAGATGGCTGAGCTGACAACAGGTACAACAGACTTAGCCTGGGTTCAGCCGGAACGGGCGGAATTCGACACCTATGTAGATGAAGGGCTGGAAGTACACCGCTTTCCCGCTAATGCTTACCAGTACATGGGCTTTAACCTGGATCATCCGTACCTGCAAGATGTAGAGGTGCGGCATGCTATAACTCAAGCCCTGGATCGCTGGGCAATGGTTGACGCTTTGTTCGATGGTATGGGAAGTGTGCAGGTTAGCCACATGTCCATGGTTTCATGGGCTTATGACGAAGACCTTGATCCGCTGCCGTATGATCCTGAAGCAGCCAATGATCTGCTTGAAGAGGCAGGCTGGGAAATGGGTGACGATGGTTACCGTTATAACGATGCCGGTGAAAGACTGGAATTCACCCTCAACTATCCGAGCGGTAATGTCCCACGGGAAAGAAATGCTGAGATTATCCAGGATATGCTTTCCGATGTCGGTATCGCAGTAGAACTGGAGATGCTTGAATTTGCTTCCCTGGTTCCTAAAGTCTTTGATGAAAGAGATTTTGACCTTTACCTGATGGGTTGGTCGCTGGCTATTGAACCGGATCCTTCCGGAATATGGCTCAGTGATGACCACTGGAATGCGGTTGGTTTTGATCATCCCGATAATGATGAGCTGATCATGTCTGCCCGTAGAACCACTGACTTTGATGAACGTGCAGAGATCTATACAGAGTGGCAGCAGCTTCTCATTGAACAAGCGCCCTATGTATGGCTCTATGCTGAAGACGAAGCATTCGTCCATACACCCGACCTGAAGAACTTCCAGGGTGATGCATTCAGTATGTGGTGGAATGCACATGAATGGGAGCTTGAAAGATAACAAACTATAAAGGATAAAGGCTTTATGTGATTCGCAGAATGAGAGATGCAGAGGGCGTCTCCTGAACCGGGGCCGCCCTCTTCTGCAATCGATTAATGGGGGTATAAAATGAAGCAGTATATTATACGCCGGTTTCTTCAAATGGTGCCAACCCTGGTTGGTACTACCTTTATTGTATTTATTATTATTAATATGGCACCGGGTGACCCCCTCTCACATCTGGTTGATCCAACTGTGTCCAGCGAAGCAATTGAGAGAAGAAAAGAGCAGCTGGGACTGGACCGTCCCCTGTTACATCGTTACGGCACCTGGTTGACTGAAGCAGCCCAGGGTAACCTTGGCTATTCAACCCGCTACAGGGGCCGCGAAGTTTCTGCAATTATTCAGACCCGCCTGCCGGCGACTGTTATTTTAACTTTTTCTTCTATATTTATCAGCTTTATTCTGGCTGTGCCAATCGGGGTTATATCTGCAACCCGGCAGTATTCTACCCTGGACTATACGGTGATTGTATCGGCTATTGCCGGTGTATCAATTCCGGTGTTTTTCCTGGGAATTGTCCTGATCTGGGCTTTTGGCTTCCAGCTGGAATGGCTGCCGGTGGGGGGAATGTCCACCGCTGGAGCCCGCTACCCGAGCTTTTTTGTCTATGCCCAAGATGTGGCCAGGCCCCTGGTGCTGCCGCTGGTTACCCTGACCTGTGCCAACACGGCCCGTTTTGTACGCTTTACCCGGTCCAGCATGCTGGAGGTAATTAAACAGGATTATGTGCGAACTGCCCGGGCCAAGGGATTGTCAGAACGGGTGGTCATTTACCGTCATGCCCTGCGCAATGCCCTGCTGCCGGTTATAACTATCCTTGGTTTAAGCCTGCCTTTCCTTTTCTCGGGCGCAATTATTACCGAAGCGGTTTTTGCCTGGCCGGGTATGGGCACGCTGTTGATAGAGGCGATTAGCCAGAGAGATTATGGGCTGGTGATGGGAATTAACGTGTTTCTGGCAGTCCTGGTTATCCTGGGCAACCTGCTTGCAGATATATTTTATTCTATTGCTGATCCGAGGATTTGTTATGACTGATAGGGGGCAACTATGAGTCCAATACTAGCAAAAAATAAATGCAGTCCTGCCAGTGATGATGTTTTGAGTCCGGGAAAGATTGTTTGGAAGCGATTCCGGCGTAATAAAGTTGCAATGATTGGTGCAGTCATACTTTTGGTTCTCGTGGTCCTGGCTATACTGGCTCCTGTACTGGCAACGCACGAGCGTGATTCAATCGACCTGGGTAACCGTGAACAGTCTCCTTCTACCGAGAACTTTTTTGGCACGGATCGTCAGGGCAGAGATTTATTTACCAGGGTTCTTTATGGAGGCAGAATATCTCTTACGGTAGGTATAGTTGCCAGTTCACTCCAGATGGTGATCGGTGTAATCATGGGCTGCCTGGCCGGTTATTTTGGCCGGTGGGTGGATACAATAATCATGCGCATTACCGATATGTTTATTTCCTTTCCCTTCCTGGCTCTGGCCATTACTGCTGCAGCGATTCTTGGTCCGAGCATTTATAACACCATGTTGATCATCGGTCTGCTGAGCTGGACGGAAACCTGCCGCCTTGTTCGCGGGCAGTTTTTATCAATAAAACAAATGGAATATATTGAAGCGGCAAAAGCCTCGGGGTTAAGTGAGTTCCGGATCATCTGGCGCCACATGCTGCCTAATTCGCTGGCACCTATTTTAATCAGTGCAACATTGATTATGGCTACGGCTATTTTAGTGGAAGCGGCCCTGAGTTACCTTGGTCTTGGAGTTCAGGCTCCGATACCGAGCTGGGGCAATATTCTAGAGCCGGCCCGCAGTATGACTGTTTTGATGAGGATGTGGTGGTTGTGGCTTCCGCCGGGACTCTTGATATTCA
>PXBM01000157.1 GCA_003566935.1 Syntrophomonadaceae bacterium
TAATCATCGTGACGTAATCAAATATGGGCAATCCTACCGCCTGCTGAATTGCTGCACCATAGGGAGGCAAAACAGAACATTCCAGCAGCAGTGCCTTTAATGCTGGATCTGATTGCACCATCCGGAGTGCAGTGCTAACAACTTCCGCCTCTACTTTATCCCGATCCAGCTTCCCGGCTTCTTCTATAAAGGCAGACCTGAAACAAGGCTGGTCCTCCAGGCCGGCAATTACTGTCCGTTCCGGCAGGTATGCTCCGCAGAACTTAAGCACATCGCTGCTTAGCGCTGCCGCATTGGCCGTTAGAATTCCAATCTTATCTTTTCCACCAAGCAGCAAGCTAATAAATGAAACCTGCAGAAGGCTGGACATAAACACCGGCAAATCAAGTTCTTCAGCCAGGCTTTGCTGGTAAATAGCCATAAACCCGCAATCACCGGTGACGGCCCGCACTCCATTTTTCTTCAGGTCATGAGCTGCATCAATAACCCCGTCCAGAAGGGACAGGTCATGATTAAATATTCTTTCCAACGTCAGGCCGGGCACCTTTTTAAAGCGAACGGGAAAATTATAGGTAGTTGCGTTAGCTACGTCCCCGGGAATATAGGGAGCGCTGCTGTCAAGCAGCAGTATGCCGATTGCCTCTCCATAACTGACCTGTCCGGGCCGGGCCTTATAAATCAAGCTGCATCCTCCTTAAATATCGTCACTTTGAAATTACAGCAGAGCCGTATCCGGCAGGAATAGGGCAATCTGTGGGAATGCGACAAGAATAACAGTGACCAGAATCAAGATAATAATAAACGGTGGGGTATGACCGATTACTTCAAGATAAGGCCGCCGGAAAATAAGCTGAGCCGTAAAAATGTCACAGCCAAAAGGCGGTGTAGCAGAGCCAATTGCTGCCTGTAGGGTAACCAGGACTCCGAGCAGAATCGGATCTACCCCGGTTTGAATAACATATGGCGCAAAAATAGGGCTTAAAACATAAATGGCCACAATAGGGTCTACAAACATGCAGGCCACAAAGTAAGAAACAACAACAATTAAGATAACAGTAATATAGGTGGGATCCGTTCCAAACAGCGGTCCTAAAACCTGCTGGGGAATCCTTAAAAAGCTAAGCATCCAGGATAGAGCCTGTCCGGCACCAACCAGGATAAAGACCACCCCGGTTATAACCCCGGTCTGTAAAAAGCTATCAACCAGGTTGCTCATCGTAAGAGCCCTGTAAACAACCAGTTCCAAAAATATTGCATAAGCCACCGCAGCAGCTGCTGCTTCGGTCGGGCTCAAAATGCCGGCATAAATACCACCGACAATAATGGCCGGAAAGCCCATAACCGGCAAACCTTCCTTAATTGCTTTAGTTCTCTCACTCCAGGTGGCTTTGGGCAGCTGTCCGACCTTTTTATACTTGGAATATAAATAGCTGTAGAGGGAGAAAAGTAAAAAAATCAGTATTCCCGGTCCGATCCCTGCCAGGAATAGTTTGCCGATAGAAGTGCCCGTTACAACACCGTATACGATGAAGCCGATACTGGGAGGAATCAGAAAAGCAATATCACTGGAATTAATGATCAAACCCAGGGTAAAAGAACTGGGATATCCCGCCTGCAGCAGCATGGGACGCATCGTCCCCCCGATTGCCGCAACAGTGGCCTGGGTTGAGCCGGAGACTGCTCCGAACATTGTGCAGCTTGCATTTGTTGTAATCGGCAGGCCACCGGGAAGGTGCCCGACAAATGATTTAACCATGTTAATTAACTTTTCTGCAGCCTGTCCGGAAGTGATAATATTCGCTCCTAAAATAAACATAGGTACGGCAACCAGGGCTGGCGGTTTAATTCCGCTAACCACCTGCTGCACCAAAACGTGCATATTGAAACCCGGCATATAAATCCAGAAATAGAGGATCAATGAGCCGAGGAGAACGACCATAAAGGGAAAACCAAGTAATAATTTTGTTAACATAGTAAGACCTAAAAATAGCAACTATATCTCACCACCTTTCAAAGTTACTTTTATCCTTCAGCTTCGTATTCACTCTGCTGCTCAGGTGATAACCATACTTCTTTTTCAAAAATATTTTTTGCAATTGTCCGCAGGTACTGGATTCCGGCAGAGGCAAAACCGACAATGACAATTACTACAACCAACCAGTAGGGAATCCTCAGGGAGGCAGTCACCTGCATGGTATTATATGCTGATACAACATAATGATATGAAAAATATGCCATCAGGAACATCACTGCTCCACTGTAACCGGCTATAACATAGATCATAATCTTTTGCAGCCGGGGATTCAGGGAATCAAAAATTGCTCCCATCCGGATATGCCTGGCCTTGCGAACAGCATAGCTTACCCCAACAAAAGTAATAAAAAGGACTAAAATCATGGAGACTTCTTCAGCGTAATGAATGCTGCGAAAAAAGTTCCTGGCTACAACATTGGCAATAAGCAGGGCCGCCAGCATAAATACTCCAATGCTGAGAACCCCCACTTCAAACCAGTCAACGATGGTACCTACTATTTGAAAAAATTTTTTCATACTCATAACCTCTCTTTTAAAAAGCCCTGCAGCTGTTTTACCAGCTGCAGGGCTTGCTGTAGGTTACTTACTAATTACTCATCAATACCCAGCTCAGCCTTAGCCTGCTCGATATCGCTGATCAAAGCATTATATATTGCTTCTGCATTTGGGCCACCCTGCTCAAAGAAAGCCTCGTGTGCCTCCATGGCTTTTTCTTTGAAAGCTTCCTTTTCTTCACCGGTTACTTCTATTACTTCAATCTCCGGGCGATCATCCAGCATGGCCTGTAAATCCGTTTCGTGGCGATCATTGATCCAGTCTGCTGCAGGGATGACAGCATCTGCCCACCATTCACGGTGCTCCTGCTGCACTTCCTCAGGCAGGGAGTCAAAGAAAACCATGTTGATGGTCGGGATACCTACGAAAACTTCGGCATAAATCTGGGTAAAATAATCCTGGACTTCATAGAAATTCATACTCCTGATTGCGAAAAGCGGGTTAACCTGGCCGTCGATCAGGCCAGTCTGCAAGCCGCTGTAAACTTCGCCGTAAGCCATCGGTGTTGGCGATGCCCCTAAGGCCAGGTACTGCTCGGTTAACATGTCAGAAGCCATAATCCTGACATCAAAACCGGGCATATCATCTACTGTCCTAATTGGGCGATCAGAAGTAATCCACTGCCAACCTTCGAACATAATGCTTAAAGGAACCAGGCCTTCACGGCGGTAGCTTTCTTCCAGGATATCCATAGTTTCTCCGTTACGGACAACCCATTCCATTACTTCCCAGGGACGCTCTTCGGGCCAGACATAATGCAGGCCGAAAACCATGGCTTCAGGAACAAAGGCGCCGATCCAGGCAAAGTCAGAAAAGACATATTCTACAACACCCAGCTGGGCCAGCTCATTAATATCACGGGCATCACCCAGGGTGCCATAAGGGTAAACATCCAGCTGGTACATTCCACCGGACCATTCATACATGTGGTCGGCAAAATTTTCGGCCCAGACTGTCATGAAGTCGCCTTCAATCTCCTCAGAAGCAAGGCTGGCTTCTATGACTTCGTCCAGAACAGGTTCTTCCTCTTCTTCTTCCTCAACCGCTTCTTCTTCCACTTCTTCTTCCGGCTCGTCAACTTCAACCGGCACTTCCTCTTCAGCGCAACCTGCCACTACTACCATCCCAAAGGCAAGAATTGCCACTAACAAGAACATCCAAAATTTACTTTTACCGATCATAAACATACCCCCATAAATTAATTATTGACGTGCAATAAAACTATTCATCCAAAAATCATTGATTGCGTTTTTTCACCTCCCATTCATCAAAAAAACGCATAGCGAACCGGATGTAAAGTTCAATTCCTGGCGGGATAGTATCTTCATCGATATTAAAGCGTGGATTATGATGCGGATAATGGCTTTCTTTCTTCTCATTTCCGGTCCCTATAAATATAAAAACACCGGGCACACGGCTGGAAAACTCCGAAAAGTCTTCACTGGCCATGCAAAAATGCCCGGTTACATCTGACTCGCAACCTGTCACTACACAGGCGGAAGCTTTGGCAATATTTACAAGCTCCGAGTTGTTCACCAGGGGAATGTTTTCCCTGAACCAGCTTACTTCAGCTTCGCAGCCATGGACCGCCGCAACCTTTTCAGCCAGGTTTTTAAGCCTGAGCATCGGATCTTCCTTGTCGCTGTCGGCATACA
>PXBM01000142.1 GCA_003566935.1 Syntrophomonadaceae bacterium
TCCGCAAGAACTACCATGAGGAAAAGAAACCTGCAGGGCTTTATAACCATAGCCCTGATTGTGCATATTATCGGCCCGCTTATATTAAATATCTCTGAGCTATACTTGTTTTCCATGCCCCTACCCTGGACTACATTTCCACTGCAGCTTTTTTATGAGGAAAGCTCATTTTACCTGACCCGTTTTCCCCTCTGGGGCACGGCCGGAATAGCTGCCGCCCTGATCTTTTTCGCATTAGTTAACATTATTGTTTTTAGCGGGACCCTTCTGCTTGGAAGAAGGTGGCAGTGTTCAACCCTTTGTCTTTTTAATGGTTTTGCCGCCGAAGTGTTTGCCCCCGCTTTTCCGCTTATCAGCAAACATAGGCAGGTAAAGCCAACTGTTTTGAAAATATTCAACTGCCTGAAGTGGCTGCTCCTTATGTTAGCCCTCTTTTTCACCTCTTTCTGGGTTCTTTATTTAAGCGACCTACCCCTTGCGTTTGATCCTGGAATGATAGCCCAGTCTGAGGTCTTTAAGTACCTCGGCGCAGAACTGCTGGCGATGATGTTCTTGTGGTTAGTATTAACCGGCCGGGGCTACTGCTACTACTGCCCTCTTGGTACTGTTTTAAGCTTTATGGGAAGACTTGGCGGACAGAAAATTGTTACCAATAAAAGTGAATGCATAAAGTGCAACAAATGTAACCAGGCCTGCCCCCTGACTATTGATATTAAAAGCCGAGCAGAAAAGGCTTTGGATGTTGATAACTTAAGATGTGTGGGATGCGGTCACTGCATCGATATTTGCCCCACAAATACCCTGGCTTACCAAACCAAGTTTTTGGCTAGGTTTAGTAAATAGGATGTCCTTGCTTCTACTTATTCAAGCGGAAGCTTCACTCTCAATGCTCCCTGACAGTACTCCTAAAACATAAAAATGAGACTTGATCTATTACCTGATAGCATGTATAATCCATTTAAGCATTTAATTAAATAATTAAGGAATATCAAATATGACTATGGATAATAACAATGAACAACCAGGCTTCGAGATGCTAAGAGTTTTCAAAACCCTGGGTGACGAGAACCGTTATTAGCTTTTAAAGCTGCTTAATGATAGCAACCTCTGCGTTGGGGCACTTGCTCGCATTTTGAAGATATCCAAACCGGCAGTTTCCCAGCACCTGAAACTTTTAAGAGAAGCAGGCCTGGTTAAAGGCGAAAAAATTGGCTACTTTACTCATTACAGGGTTGAAAAAGAAACCCTGGTTAAGGCTTCCAGTCAGCTGCGGGATATGGCTGAAGCCGGGCCGCCTGACCGGGAGCAAAATGTCTATATTTGTCTAAAAAACAAGGATAAAGAAACCCCAGAAGAAAGGAGGACCCTACAGATGTGTAAAAACTGCTGTGAACAACCAGAAAATTTGAAGATTAAACCGGAAGCCTGCACACCGGTGAAGATCAAGGAATGCCACGGCGATGAGAAAGACCACCCTTGTGAATGTGAGAAAAAGGAATAACAGAGTATAATTCTGGTGATGTAAGAAAGAATAGGGCCAGGTGATAAACTTTTGAAGATCATTGAGGCAGAAAACTTAAAAAAGAAATATAACGGCTTTACAGCCGTTGACGGCGTTAATTTCCATATTAACCAGGGTGAAATATTTGGCTTTTTAGGGCCAAATGGCGCCGGTAAAACTACCACCATTAACATGCTGACCGGTCTGGCCCACATCACTGCCGGTTCAGTTAAATTACTGGGTGAAGAATACACCCGCAATACCAGGAGAGCCCAGGTTTTAATGGGCATTGTGCCCGATGAAAGCAATCTCTACGAAGAACTTGACGGCCGTGAAAACCTCTGTTTCTGTGGAGCTCTGTACGGTATGAGAAAAGAGCAGCGCGAAGAAAGAGCTGAACAACTGCTCGAGCAATTTGGCCTGCAGGAAGCAGCAAGTAAACCATTCAAGGCTTTCTCCAAGGGCATGAAAAGAAAGCTGACCATTGCCGCCGGGCTCATTCACGAACCGGAAATCCTTTTCCTTGATGAACCGACTACCGGCATTGACGTTGCTTTTGCCCGACAGATTCGCAGCCTGATTACAGACCTACATAAAAAGGGCACGACAATCTTTCTGACTACCCACTACATTGAAGAAGCGGAAAGACTCTGTGAGCGTATTGCCTTTATAGTCCAGGGGAAAATAGTCCGCGAGGGGACGGTTGCAGAACTGATGCAGGGAATGCAAAAGGAGAATATTATTAATTTCACCCTGGGTGGTGATTTTTCAGCAGTTGAAACAAAATTTAAAAATACCTTTCCCGATTATGAAATAAAGTCCGGAGGGGATAGCAGCGTCAGTATTCACTCCCCTTCCTCCTTTACACTTTTACCGCTTGTGCAATTCTTTGAGGATAGAGGCCTTCCGGTTTTCGAAGCAAAAATTGTTCGCCCTTCCTTAGAAGAAGTTTTCGTTAATGTGACCGGTATTGAACTGCAAAAAATGCAAAGTGGACAACCAGCCATGAACGGGCATGGTCGTAAAGGGGTCGCTAAAAAATGAAAACCTGGATTGCTTTTTCCAGTATTTTAATGAAAGATATGCGCAGTTACTACTTGAAACCACCGAATATCAGCTGGGGTTTAATCTTTCCAGTGGCCTGGACCCTGATGTTTTTCCTGCGCTCCCCGGTGGCTGTCGAAGTGCGTGACCTGCTGCCCGGAGTGATGGCCTTATCTATACTTTTCGGCACCACTTCCATGCTGGCTGTAACAATCACCTTTGAAAGGAAAAGCCGCTCCTTTGAACGTCTGCTGCTGGCCCCAATCAGCCTTAACCTTTTAATGCTGGCTAAAACCTCTGGAGCGATCATGTTCGGGATCATTAATGCATTCGTCCCTGTTGTTTTTGCCGCTTTCCTAACCAACCTGGTTGGAATCAACTGGCTGATGGTCCTGGCAAGCGTAATTTTAATTGCCATTACTTCAACTTTCCTGGGTCTTTTCATCGCTGTTTCGGTCAGCCAGGTTTTCGAAGCGCAAACCTTTTCTAACTTCTTCCGCTTCCCCATGCTTTTCTTGTGCGGGCTATTCATTCCTTTATCCGATCTGCCGGCCTTTATCAGACCTGTTTCGTATGCCCTGCCACTTACTTACGGTGCAGATATCCTAAAAACAGCAGTCAGTCAAAATGGGGTCATTGCAGTACCTTTAAGTTTTTTAGCCCTGCTTGCATTCAGTATCTTTCTCTTTGCCTACAGTATTTACAATGTCAACCGAAAGTGGATTCTTTAAGGTTAATCTTAGCTGTCAAGCTGACTATTATAGTCACAGAGATAAAAACCCTGTTAACTTGACACCGGATTACTTCTTACATATACTTTATTTGTCAGGCGGGCAAGTCTTGCTGTGCAAAATTAGAGGATTAATGCAAGTGGAAGAGAAATAAACTGATATGAATAAGCTGATAGAGATAATAACTAACTACACCACGGCTGATTTCTCCACTGATTTAGTGATCATGGGCATCGCCTACGCATACATTCTGTTTACTATCCTGACTCCCGTTTATCTCAAAAAAAAAGGTTTGATTTCGAAATTTCTCGCCCGCAAGATAGTCCATCTGTTTGCAGGGCTGGTAGTCTTAATCGTACCCTTCTTTACACTACCCCTTCATGCAATATTTATTGCTGCATCTCTTACTGTTGCCGTCTATTTCAGCTCCAGGGACAGTTCGGTTAAACAACTCAAGGAACTTTATGATTCAATCGGGGAAGAGGCCGAAGAAAGCATCGGACGCCTGCAGGGTCCCTTTTGCTACAGTATCTCGATCACAATTCTAATCACTATCTTCGTAATCTTTGCCCCTACCCAGCTCTATTTTCCGATCTGCGGAATTTTGATTATGATTATCAGCGACACTTTCGCCTCGATAATCGGTAAAAAATATGGAAGAGTCCGGATCTCTTTAGCCTATACCGGCTCCCAAAGAACGCTTGAGGGTTCATTAACCTTTTTAGGTTCCGCCTTCCTTCTATGCTTCTCGGCCTTCTATTTTTTTGGACTGTTCAACCCAATCAGCCAAAGAGTCTTAACCATTGAGTTAATCATTGTATATTCCCTGGTAACCGCCCTGGCAAGCACTTTAATCGAACTGTTTTCTCCTTCGACCATAGACGATCTTACCGTACCCATCGCATCAACCATAGTTATCTATTCACTTAGCCTTGTTCACTAAGAATAGAAACAACTTCA
>PXBM01000160.1 GCA_003566935.1 Syntrophomonadaceae bacterium
AATGAAGGAACTAACCGAATACCAGCAGGGCGCTGTGGTCAGCAAAGAAATTCTGAAGAAAGATACCGGTACAGTTACTGTTTTCGCGTTTGATCAAGGCCAAGGGTTGAGTGAACACACCGCACCCTTTGATGCCATTGCCGCAATTCTGGACGGAACAGCCGAAATCATTATATCCGGTAAGGCGCATACCGTGAGCGAGGGCGAGATGATCATTATGCCTGCCGATGAGCCACATGCCCTGAAAGCAAATGAACGCTTTAAAATGATGCTGGTTATGATTCGCTCATAAATAAATATTTACCGAGGAGGCTGTAAGTGTGAGTTTAAAAATTAATGACAATGTAACCTGGGTTGGAAAAATAGATTGGGAGCTTCGCCATTTCCACGGTGAAGAGCTTTCAACGCATCGCGGCAGCTCATATAACTCTTACCTGGTCAGAGGCAAAGAAAAAACCGTCTTGATAGATACAGTCTGGAAGCCTTTTGCCGAAGAGTTTGTTGCCAACCTGAAAAAAGAAATTGATTTAAATGAAATCGACTGCATTGTAGCCAATCATGGTGAAGTAGATCACAGCGGGTCGCTGAAAGCACTGCTCCGTGAAATCCCGGGCACCCCGGTATACTGCTCCAAGGCTGGAGTGAAATCCCTGAAGGGGCAGTACCATGAAGACTGGAATTTCCAGCCAGTAAAAACCGGTGACAAGCTGGATTTAGGCAGCGGGCAGGAGCTATTATTTATTGAAGCAAAAATGTTGCACTGGCCAGACAGCATGTTCTGTTACCTGACCGGTGATAACATTCTCTTTCCAAACGATGCCTTTGGCCAACACTATGCCAGCGAGTTGATGTATAACGACCTTGTAGACCAGTGTGAGCTTTTTGAAGAGGCAATCAAGTATTACGCCAATATCCTGACCCCATTCAGCAAGCTGGTTACTGCAAAAATCAAAGAAGTGGTCGGCCTTGGTGTACCTGTAGATATGATCTGCCCCAGCCACGGTATAATCTGGCGGGATAACCCGATGCAGATTGTGGAAAAGTACCAGCAATGGGCCGATGCCTACCAAGAAAACCAGGTAACCATTGCCTACGATACAATGTGGAGCGGGACCAGGCATGCCGCCGAAGCTATTGCTGAGGGAATCAAGGAAGCAAACAGCACAATTGATGTCAAGCTTTTTAATATCGGTAAAGCCGATAAAAACGATGTCGTTACCGAAATATTCAAGTCAAAAGGTATAATTGTTGGTTCGCCTACCCATAACAAGCGAATCCTTGACCCGGTAGCCGCCCTGGTGGAACTACTTAAGGGACTGCGCTTACAAGATAAAAAAGGTGCTGCCTTCGGCTGTTACGGCTGGAGCGGCGAGTCAGTGCAGCTGCTAAATGAGTCTCTGCAAGAATCGGGCATTGAGCTGATTAATGAAGAGGGTCTTAAGGTATTGTGGAATCCCGATAAAGAAGCCAGGGAAGAATGTGCCCGCTTTGGCAGGGAAATCGGAGTAGCACTTGCTTAAACCTAAAACACTATAACTGCGCAGCTATGTTTAATTGCGTTTGCCTGCTAAGAGTTTAATTAGCCAATGCCTGGGGAGTCGGTTTGATAGTCATTGTATAACTTAAACATGCTTGTTCGAACCGACTCCGTTCCAGATAATATCGATCAGACCGGCGATTTTTTCTTCGCTCACATCCTGATCATCCAGAACTACCATTCCGCCGATTACATCAAAATTTACTGCCAGCAGAAGACGCCCGGCCATTTCAACATCAAGTTCAGGTCGCAGCTCTTCAGATTCGATTCCTTCTTGTAAGAGTGCGGTTATGCCTTTTAGTATTTTGCGCCGTTTTTCGATCACCCAACCCTGCATTTCCTGCAGGCTAAGCGGACGCTCGTTAAAAAGCAGGTAGAGGCGCTGCCGGTTTTCCCTGAGCAGTTCAAGATGGGCTAAAATCAAATCTGACATGGTTTGCTTAACCGGGGCAGCAGTAGAAAGGTGCTGCTGAAAGAGCTGTAAATACAAGTCAGCACAATAGGAGAAACTCTCTTTAAAAAGATCTTCTTTGCTGGAAAAATACTCGTAAACTGTTCCCTTACCAACCCCGGCCTGCTCAGCAATCTCGGTAATAGTAACCTGGTAGTAATCCTTATCAAGAAACATTTCTACGGCTGCTAGCAAAATCTGTTCCTTCTTGTCCCCACCTGCATTATTTCTGTTTCCACCTCCGGGCAATTAAAACACTCCTTTTCTGTGATCCGAAAAATTACTGGATAACATTAAAAACATTTTCACCTGATATGCCCAGCAGGTATAGAATTATACCTGCTATAAGTAAGACTACCAGCATGCGCAGGGTCACCATTACAGTAGGGTTCTTAGTTAAAGCCCCTAAAGTTAGGCGATCAAACCATCTGGTGCCGCCTGGCTTTTGAAGACTGCCGGTCCTGTTGCCTGCCCACTCCAGATCGTTATCCCATTGAAGCGTCGGGGCACTTTCTTCATAAGGTTCTTTTTTTTCTTTGGTTACAACTTTATAAATTGATGGCATCGCCAAAAGAAGCAGGAATGTTCCAGTGACCTGACCGCCAATAATGGTAATGGCCATTGGAGCCTGAAGCTGAGCACCCTCACCGAGGCCCAAAGCCAGGGGCAGAAGACCCAGACCGGTGGTAATAGTGGTCATCAGTATGGGACGCAGGCGGGCCGTTGCCCCTTCAATGATTGCTTCCTGCAGGGGTAGCCCGTGGATCCTGCGCTGCTGATTAATGTAATCAACCATGATAATCCCGTCATTGACAAGGATTCCTGACAAAACCACAACCCCGATCATGGCTGGCACGCTAATATTGTTGCCGGTTATCATCAGGGCAGCAATAGAGCCGGCATAAGCCATAGGCAGGCTCAGGATAATAATAAAAGGATGGAGCAGGCTTTCAAACTGGGCCGCCATGACCAGATAGACCAGGAGTGCTGCCATCATGATCACCAGTTCCAGCTCATCTAAGACATCGCCCATCAGGTCAAATGAGCCGGATGGTTTAATCTCATAACCTTCAGGAAAGGTGAGCATTTCAAGATTTTCAAGGGCCATTTCTGTAGCGGTTCCCAGGTCAAGATCACCGTACTGCATCTGGATTTCTCCTACTACCCGCTGATTCTCCCTGGGGATACTTTGCGGGCCAAGATCTTCTGTCAGGGTGGCAACATCGCCCAGGCGGATAAATTCTCCTCCCGGGGTATAGAAGCCGATATTGCCCAGATCATCGACAGTCTCGATATTGCTCTTTTCATAGCCAAGAATAATGCTTAAGATACCGACGTCAGTCTCTATTCTGCTGACGGGAACACCCTCCAGGGCCTGGCGCACAGCGCCTGCTACCTGGGCCTGGGTAACTCCTTTCTGAAGTGCTTCGCTTTGATCGAGGCGTATTTGCACTTCCGGTCTGCTTGCTTCCAGTGAAGACTGGATATCACTAAACTCAGGATTTTGTTCCAGGATCCCGACCGCCTGCTCGGTTAAATCAGTAACAGTATTCAAGTCTCTTCCACTGATCGTCAGGTCAAGAGTAGTCTCCAGGCCGGCGGCATCTAGCAGTGACTCACGGTTTACATTAACTTCGGCATCCCAATCCAGGGCTAAAACCTCTTCCCTTACTTCTTCAATAATCCGTCCAATCTCCCCGACATGAATCTGTTCTATCTCGGCCCTGATTTCAGCCCTGTTTGTTGCACTACCACCGCCGCCGGGCATTCCCAAGAAGCCCCCGCTGCCAATTTGCACAGTATACGAGGCGACTTCCTTCCGCTTTTCCAGAATTTCTTCGATCTCTGCTGCATATTGATCAGTAATAGACATAGCCGTGCCGGGAGCAAGACTGGTATCGATTGTAAACGCTGATTCTTCCGTGCCAGGGAATAATTCTGTGCCAAGGGTAGTAAAACCAAGACCGGCAATACCGACAAGAATAGCAACAAAGATCAAGACCCACCAGGGATGACGGACCGCAATTCGCAGTGTCCTGCGGTAAATATGCAAGCGGTTGGTCACTCCATTTTTTGTAATTCTATCTTTCTTGCTTCTGTGCAGGGATCTGGAAGCCAGAAGCGGAATAACCGTTAAAGCAACAGCCAGCGAAGCAAGAATTGCACAGGCAACCACAAGGGCAAATTCCCAGAAAAGCTGCCCGGCCAGGCCACTTAGGAAAACAACCGGGAAAAAAACGCTAATGG
>PXBM01000204.1 GCA_003566935.1 Syntrophomonadaceae bacterium
ATGTTCTTTCAATCCTGGTCATCCTCCTCAATATCCCGACATATACAATTTTATCCCGCCGGGATAACCCCGTCAAACCGAATAAATTTCAAATAGCAGATTAATACTTCAATTGCACAGTCTTCAACAGGCTGCCGCAACAGGATATGGTTGTGAAGTTGCTTTGTATTTATATAATAATGGCTCAAGACTGAGTAATCACAAAAATATAATGACAAAAGATAGTTTATGCATTATAATATACTTTACAATAGTAATAATTCACCTGTTTAAGCAATTTACAGTGAGAAAGGGGGATCGTTTTTTCGACAGGATAACACTTTTTTTGCAAAAGAAACTTATTATTATTAAAAATCTTTAAGGAGGCGTAAATTTAATGGCAGACTTTAAAGGATTATTAGATAAGCTGAATGGAAAGATTGAAGCTGCAGATGAATCTAAATTGAAAGGGGTTTCTGCGGTTTATCAATTTGACCTTTCCGGAGACAATGGTGGAGTATTTCACGTTAATGTTGATGACGGCAAAGCAACAGTTGTCGAGGAAGCACATGACAGCCCCAACATCACAATCTCCATGGCAGCAGAAGACTTTGATGCAATGCTGGATGGCAAGTTAAATGCGACTTCAGCATTTATGGCTGGCAAGCTTAAAGTAAAAGGCGATATGTCCCTGGCAATGAAGCTGCAGAGCCTGCTTGGTTAGAAAAGACTCAAAAGGGGTTGGAAACCCATGTTTAGCCTTGAAGGCAAGGTTGCCCTGGTAACCGGTGGATCACGCGGTCTGGGAAGAGCAGATGCACTGGCCCTGGCCAGGGCAGGAGCAGATGTCATAATTACAGATATCCTGCTGGAAAGTGACCAGTCAGACGAAAGCGATAATAAATACGGTCCCCTGGCTCAGTCTATGAAAAGCCAGGGAGTTGTCTATACCGAACAAACTGCAGCCGAGATAAAGAAACTGAACCGAAGATCTGCTGCCTATAAAATGGACGTTACCGACAGGCAGCAGGTAAAAGATATTATTGCAAAAGCCAGGGAAGAATTCGGGCGAATTGATATTTTGGTAAACAATGCCGCAACCCTTGACCATGTCGCAACTATTGAGAATCAGTATGATGAATTCTGGGAAAGGGATCTGAATATTAACCTTACCGGCGCTTATAACTGCGCAAAAGCTGTATGGCCGATCATGAAAGAACAGCAGTGGGGCCGAATCATCAATATGGCTTCAGTAGCGGGAACCCTCGGTGGTTTCGGACAGGCCAGCTATTCTTCAACCAAGGCCGGGGTAATCGGCCTTACAAAAAGTCTGGCCCTGGAGGGAGCCCGTCATAACATAACCTGTAATGTCATTGTTCCCGGAATTATCGGCACAGAAGCCTGGAAGAGCGGCAACCCAAAAATGAATGAAAGAATGATTGCCCGCACTGCCTTCCGCAAACCTGGTGAACCGGAAGATATCGCTCATGCTATTGTTTTCCTGGCTACTGATGAAGCCAGATATATTACAGGTGTTGAGTTGAATGTTTCCGGTGGAATTGAGCTCTTTACTTTTTAAACAGAAGTAAGGGGGACGTTTTGTTTGACTTGTCTTTCACATTAAAAGCTATGTGACCCTAAAAAAACAAGTCAAACAAAACGTCCCCCTTACTTTTCTAGGCCCTGTCTACGAAAGCGTCTGAGAAGAGGCGGACAGCGTTGAGGTAAACCTGCTTGGCCACCTCGTCAAGATCCTGCCCGAGGGCGAGGGCAGCTCTTTCATAAGTAAGTTTTATATATGAAGGTTCATTGCGCTGGCTGCGGTAAGCCTGGGGAGGCAGGTACGGGGCATCTGTTTCCAGCAGCAGGCGGTTAGCCGGAATATACTTGATTAAATCGCGTAGTTCATGGGAGCGGGGGTACGTGAGTGGCCCAGCCAGGGATATATAAAATCCAAGATCGAGGAAATCTTCAGCCTGGCTGCGATCACCTGAAAAGCAGTGCATTACGCCGACGGGGTAAGGCAGATCTTCCTCCTGCATTACCTGCAGGGTTTCTGCATGCGCTGCTCGGGTGTGGACAATTACCGGTTTATTTACCCGGCAGGCAAGCTGCAGGTGTTCCCTGAATACTTCTTCCTGAACATCTCTTGGCGATAGATCACGGTAAAAGTCGAGCCCCGTTTCACCAATAGCCAGCACTGTATCCGCAGCGGCCAGCTTTTCCAGCTCTTCTACCCATTTTTTTCCAGCCTGAGCGGCTCCATGCGGATGAATACCCACCGAAGCGCTAACCCAGGGATATTCCCTGCTAAGCTCGATTGAACGTCTTGAGCTGGCCAGATCGGCACCGACATTTAAGATAGCTTCAACCCCGACCTGCCTGGCTCTTTCCAAAACCTGCCCAAGATCTTTCTTGTATTGTGGAAAATCCAGGTGTGCGTGTGTATCTACCAATACTGTCAAATCAACTAACCCTGCTTCCTGCCGGTATTTCCCGATCAACCGTTGTCAGGGCCAGGCTGCCATCTTCAGCAGTTGCCGCCAGCAGCATACCCTGTGATAGGACACCGCGTAGTTTAACCGGTTTCAAGTTAGAAACGAAGATTACATGCTTGCCTATTAATTGATCCAGCTGGTAATACTCTGCAATTCCGGCTACGACCTGTCGTTTTTCACTGTCGCCGAGTGATACCTCCACTTTCAACAGCTTGTCAGCTTTAGGTATTTTCTCGGCATTAGTTATTTCAGCTACCCTTAAGTCTACCTGCTGGAACTGATCCAGCGAAATTAAGCCTTCCTGGTCATCCTGTACAGGATCATCTTTTGCCTCCTGATCCGCAGGCTGATCTCCCTGCATTTCGCGAATTTCAGCCTGCATATTGAGACGTGGGAAAAGGTCCTCGCCGCGGACAACAACAGTACCCGGCTTTATCGCTCCCCATTCGGCAAGGCTGGCCCAGGTTTTGAGCTGATCAATACTGTCAATGCCAAGCTGCCCCCAGATACTTTCCGGGGTCCGCGGCATGAACGGCTGCAGCATTACCGCTATAAAACGGATACTTTCAACCAGGTTATATATAACAGTACCCAGCCTGTCTTTGTTGGCAGGATCCTTGGCCAACTCCCAGGGAGTATTCTCATCAATGTATTTATTACTGCGTTTTACCAGTTTCCAAAGTTCGCTCAAAGCATCGCTTATTTTCAATTGATCAGTAAAGCCTTCCACGAGTGCAGGCGTCTCCAGGGCTATATTGATCAATTCTTGATCTGTGCTGTTATCTGCAGCTTGGGGTTTAGGCATTTTCCCATCAAAATAGCGTTCAGCCATGGTCAGAGTCCGGCTGACCAGGTTGCCAAGATCATTGGCCAGATCCGTGTTAATTCGGTTAATAAAACTTTCCAGGCTGAATATGCCATCCTGACCAAAGGGAATCTCACGCAGCAGAAAATAACGAAGGGCATCCGAACTGTAACGGTCAGAGAGAACAAGGGGATCAATGGCGTTGCCTTTTGATTTTGACATTTTACCTTCCTGCAGCATCAGCCAACCATGACCGAAAACCGTCTTAGGAAGAGGTTCTCCGAGCGCCATCAGGAATATGGGCCAGTATATGGTATGAAATCGCAGTATATCTTTTCCGATTAACTGGACATCAGCCGGCCAAAAAGTCTCATAATTACTATCTTCCTCACCGTAACCGAGAGCCGTAATATAATTGCTTAATGCGTCAAGCCAAACATAAATGATGTGATCCTGATCAAAGGGAACGGGAATGCCCCAGTCAAAAGAAGTTCGCGATACACAGAGATCTTCCAGACCGGGTTTAAGAAAATTGTTAATCATTTCATTTTTCCGGGAAGGCGGCAGAATAAATTCCGGGTTGGCTTCAATATGATCCTGCAACCGCTGTGCATATTTTGACATTTTGAAAAAGTAAGCTTCTTCGGCAATCAACTCAACCTTGCGACCACAATCAGGGCAGTTGCCTTCATCAAGCTGTCTTTCTGTCCAGTATGCTTCACAGGGAGTGCAGTACCAGCCTTCATACTTACCCTTATAAATATCATCCTGTTCGTAAAAACGGGTAAATATCTGGGCGACTTTCTCCTTATGTCTCTCTTCAGTTGTCCTGATAAAGTCATCGTAATCAATATCAAGTTCCTGCCAGAGTTCCTTGATCCAGGCTACAATTTCATCGACAAATTCACGGGGTGCTTTTCCCGCTAATTC
>PXBM01000253.1 GCA_003566935.1 Syntrophomonadaceae bacterium
CAGTTACAGCATTCAACATGCTCCTTGTTGCGCTCGGGACAGGAACTATAAAACTTCTTACCACAGTGCGGACACTTCCACTCAAACAAAAATATCAGTCCTTTAAGATAATATAAGTGTAGTATGTCCAGTCATGTCGGCTGTGGAGCAGCTATTCAGATTGCAGTTATTGAACTATATGCAATAAGATGTTATTCAACATGTATCTGTTTATTCCTGCCCAACCGGAAAAGAACTCCGGGCTTAAAACCCGGCGCAAGGACTATTTTCCCCTTAACACCGGCTCAATTCTACTTTTTAAAGGTTCAGGAACATTTTTTATTTTAAAATGATCTACCTTTCTGATCATACTGCTGCCAACCTTAACCATCATGGCCAGCTCCTGGGCTGTCAACCCCTGCTCTTTTCTTAAATGCTTAACTGTTTTATTGCCAAACCTGTTAAAAAACATTTTCGCCTCCGATTTTCAATTAAAGAAATGCACTAAACAATGCCAGAAAACCGATTGCCATATAATAGCCAACAATGGCCAGGGCAATTAATGCCAGCACCTTCTCAAATACTTCTATTTTACCCTGACGTTCCAGGCAATCCGAGCAGAACGGGACCTTTTCAAAAAGAAAAAGAGGGAAATGCGCGGCAGAATAACCGCGCCTAACCCCATGATAAACAATTTCTTCTCCACAAATTATCTTTGAACATTTTTCACAGATTACTTCATTATTTTCCATGCTTAGTTCTCCATATTAAAGAAATTCATTTTGCACGCCCGCAACATCATTCGGCTCAAAGGGGCGCTTTGCCAGCGGCTCGCCGGATAGTACTTCCAGTGAGTCTTCAAAAGTTGGACGGGGCGCGTTATAAAAAATACCCAGTGGAATTTGGTCCCCCCACTGCCTGGCCAGATCCATGGCCGCAGACCAATCGGTGGGATCGCTCACCTCAGGGAAGTACACCCTGTCCTTATACCATTTATAAGTGTTATATTTATTAAAGGATACACAGGGCTGCAGTATATCAACCAGGGCATATCCTTCAAAATTGATCGCTGCTTTCATAGTCTCCTTCAAGTGTTCCTTTTCACCGCTGAAACAGCGCGCTACAAAACCGGAGCCGAGAACAAGCGCTAAGGCCAGGGGATTGAGGGCAGGGTTTATAACCCCGTTAACCTGGACCCCGGTTACCATTCCCGGGTCACTGGTGGGGCTGGCCTGTCCCTTGGTCAAACCATAAACCTGGTTATCGTGAATGAAGTGAGCCAGGTTTGGGTTGCGGCGAACGTTATGAATAAAATGGTTTCCCCCTTCACCATAACTATCGCCATCACCGGAAGAAACTATTACTTTCAAACTTTTATTGGCTATTTTTGCCCCAAGCGCCGGAGGAAGGGCTCTGCCGTGCAGGCCGTTAAAACCATTTGCCTTGATATAATGGGGCATCTTGGCCGCCTGGCCGATACCGGAACATATTAAAACCTGTTCAGGTGGAAGATCAAGCTCAGCCAGGGCTCCCGCCAACGCTTCCCTGATCGGAAAATTACCGCAACCGGGACACCAGGCTGTTTCACCCAGTAAAAAATGATCAGCTTTCATGATATTTCTCCACCTCCTTGATTATTTCATCGGGCATAAAGGGTCTCCCGTCGTTTTTGTTAATCCTTTTATCAACAGTCAAACCGGTTTCCCGGCGGATCAGTGAAGCCAGCTGGCCGGTGGCGTTATTTTCCACGCAGCAGCTCAACCGCACTTCGGGCAGCAGACTGCGCAGTCTTTTTTGCGGCAGCGGCCATATATCGCTGAAGTGCAGCATGGCAACTTTTAAACCCGAGGCGGATAAGGCATCAATCGTTTCCCTTAAAACACCATAGGTTGAACCCCAGCCTATAAGCAGTGTTTCCGGGCGGGGGTCGCCGTAAAGATCGGGCTCATCCATTTCTTCAGCCAGGGCTTTTAGCTTGCGCATCCTTTTGGCAGACATCTGGTTGCGTTCTTCAGCGCTTTCAATGATATTACCATTCTGATCATGTTCGTCGCTGTCCACCAGCACTGTTTCGCCGGGAAACTGGCCCGGTATAGCGCGGGGTGATATACCGCTTTCGGTCAGGCGGTATCTCTTGTATGGCTTTTCATAACCGCCTTCTTCAACCAGGTGCCTATTGTAGCCGAGTCTGCTGAAATCGAAAGGTTCCACTGAGCGATGGGTATCGGCAAAATTCTGATCGGATAGAAAAATAACCGGAACCTGGTAACGGTCAGCCAGCTCGAAGGCTTTATTCAACCGGTAAAAAGCGTCTTCGTGAGAAGTGGCAGCAAGAACCGCTCTCGGAAATTCACCATGACCACCGTGAATGGAAAATTCCAGGTCACCCTGTTCGGTGCGAGTGGGCAACCCTGTAGCAGGACCGGGCCGCATGGCCAAAATTATTACCAGCGGGGTCTCAATCATCCCGGCAAGGGAGAGGCCTTCCACCATCAGGGCAAAACCGCCGCCTGAAGTACAGGTTAAGGAACGGACTCCGCTGTAGGAAGCTCCCAGGGCCATATTGATTGCGGCAATCTCATCCTCGGCCTGCTCAACTACAACCGGGTAATCTTTGCTCTTTTCGGCCAGATAATTCATCACCCCTGTTGATGGTGTCATCGGATAAGCCGACAGGAATCGACAGCCGCTGCCAAGGGCAGCCATACCGAGGACCTGGTTGCCGTCTATAAATAACTTCTGACTATCTTCATTTTTGGGCGGGAGTGGAAAACAGGCACTGCAAAATTTTTCTGCCGCTGCCATTCCCGCTTTCAGGGCGTTGACATTTTTACCGGCCATTCCTTCCTTCTCTTTGAAAGTTTCTTCTAGCAGCTCTTCCACAGTATTGCTTTCCATGCCAAGTAAAACCAGGAGAGTACCAACTGCAACAGTATTGGCCATTACTTTGCCACCTGCTTCTTCAGCCAGTTTTTTCAGCTCAATCGCAACCCCCCGGTCTTCTTCTTCAGGAAGGGTAAATACTTCAGGGTCATAAATTACCCGTCCCGAAGGGGCCAGCTTATGATGATGCAGCTTATAAGTTTCTTCGTTAAGGGCTACCATGATATCTACTGAATGGACAGTTGTCCAGGGGGTACCCCCGGCAATGCGTAAAGTGGAAAAGTTATGCCCGCCCCGCACCCGGGACATGTAATCCTTGGTATAAATCAGCCCGTAACCTTCTCTGACCAGGCTTTTGCCGAGAAGATTCATCACTGTATCCATACCCTGTCCGGCAGCTCCGCCAACAAGGATATTTACTTCCATCTCTATTAATCAACTCCTTATAATTATTGTTACTGCTCAACCTGTTCAAGAAAACTGCGGGCGCTAAACCTGCAGTATATATTATTATTACCAGTTGACCCAGGCCAGGAGGACCAACCCTAAAACAATCAAGATAAAACCGCTGACATAACTGAGGTATTGAGTATACCTGTTAAAACGTGGCAGGCTGCGGGCAAAGCCGGTAAATGTTCCGGCAACAAGCAGGGGCAATCCATGCCCGATGCCATAAATAAAGAGCAGCCCACTTCCGTAAACCGGTTCGGCCTGCACAGCTGCATAGGTAATAATCACAGCCAGAACCGGGGTGGCGCAGGGCGAGGCAACCAGGCCGAATAGCATACCCATCACCAGGGACCCGCCAAAGCCGGCTTTCTTAATGGGGATTTTTTGCAGTCCAGGGAGGTTGAAAGTAAGAACACCCAGGAGCTGCAGCCCCATGATAATCGCCACGGCGGCCAGGATATAATACCAAATTGCGTCAATTTGTCCGAACACCTGCCCGAAAGAAGCAGCGATAAAACCTAAAACGGCAAAAGTAATGGCCAGGCCGGTTACAAAAGATGAAGAAAGCATAAAACCCCTGGATCTCGGTCCATCTCCTCCATAACCGCCGATATAGCTGACCAGCAGCGGCACCATCGATAAGATACAGGGACTAATACTGGTGACTACTCCCCCGATAAAAACCAGGACCAGGACAAGTGCAGAGCGCTGCCCCATAACATCTGGCAGAGTGACTGAAAAGAAATGATCCAGTCCGGATAGCTGCCCGTTTTCCCCGCTTTCAGTAATTAGGGGATCTATTCTTGCCGTCATCTCTTCAAAACTGAAAATCCCGGCTTCGTCAATTAAAAAGTCACCATTTTCATCTATATAAAAAAAAGCCGGAATATA
>PXBM01000237.1 GCA_003566935.1 Syntrophomonadaceae bacterium
ACCATCTTTACCATTTTAATTTCTTTGAGTGGATGCCCCTGGAAGCCATGTTGATTGTCATCGTCCTGGCTATAGTGATTTATATACCGGCCGCGTACCGGGGCTGGTTCGACTGGAAACCGCCATGGTGGCTTTCCGTCTATGCCATAATTTACCTTCCCTTCACCCATCGTTTGCTTGATTTTACCTGTCGTGCCGGGGTTCTGGTTGACTCTTCTGTTGATAGCGCTTACGATCGTTCAGGTAAGGCCGCCAGGACCTGGTGTACCTATGCTGGCAATTTTGATTCAGGGCTGGACCGGTTTTATGAAAAATCAGGAAAAACAGCTCGTAAGCTGGCCGACAAATCTACTGATATGGATTCAAAGCTTGACCAGTTTTATGAAAAATCAGGAGATGCTGCCCGCAAGATGGCAGACAGATCCACTGATATGGATTCAGCATTAAATAAAGCTTATGAAAATACCGGCAAGGCGGCTAAAAAGTTGGCCGACCAGACCTCTGATGCTGAACGTAAACTGGATGGAGTTTATGACCAGGCCGGAAAAAAAGAACGGGAACAGGTAGAGAAAAGGTTTTCAGAGAAAAAAGAGAAAAAAGGGCGTTTCGATCCGACGAAATGGTCTACGAAAAATTTAAGTTTTGACACGCTGTTGTTGGTCCTGGTCCTGGGAATTGTTTTGCTGGTTATATTTTATTTCGGACGTTCATTGTAATATGATAGTGGAGGCTTTTATTGACTGATAATAACTCTAATAATAAAGAAAATGTAGGAGATAAAAACCCACTTAAAGCTACCGTGGCCGGACTGATTGTCCCGCTCTTAATTGTCATTGGGCTGGTTGGCTTTACCGTATACCAGGGTTTTAGCGATAAAGATTTGCATCAGGCCTACAAGATGACCATGGATACTTCGGTCGAGCTGCGCTTTAGCCCTGGCACTATGCCTGCGGATCAGCTTGAAGAAGAAGTTTTTGCCGAAATCGGCAGGCTTGAAAAGCTCTTTAGCCGCAGCATTAAGGATAGTGACGTAAGCAAGGTCAATGCTGCAGCGGGATTAAATCCTGTTAAAGTTAGTCCAGAGGTCTTACATGTAACGGAGCAAGCGGTGGGTTATGCTGAACTTACTAAAGGCAGTTTTGACCCGACCATTGCACCCCTGATTGATCTGTGGGGGTTCTATGGACAGGAGTACCGCGTGCCAGGCACGGAAGAGCTGGAAAGAATGGTCCCTTTTGTCGACTACACTGCCCTGGAAATTGACAGTAGCAGCAAAACATTATTTTTGCCCCAAGATCAAATGGGAATTGAGCTTGGTGGTATTGCCAAGGGATATATTGTTGATCAGGCTATGGAAGTTCTCGAAAAAGCAGATGTTGAGCATGCTTTTATTAATGCAGGCGGTGATATCGGTTTAATTGGTTCAAATCCTGATGGTGAACCCTGGAGGATCGGTATTACAAATCCAAGAGAAACCGATCGAATAATTGCGGTACTTTCACTTAAAGATTGCGCGGTTGTAACATCGGGCGATTATGAACGTTCATTTGAAGAAGATGGCGAAATATACCATCACATCCTTGATCCGGAAATCGGCATGCCCGCAGATGAGCTGGCCAGCGTAACTATTGTAGCCGACACGACCTTAATTGCCGACGTTCTTTCTACAGCTGTTTTTATTTTAGGACCGCAGAAAGGCCTGCAGCTAATAGAAGATCTAACTGAGGCAGAAGGAGTGCTGATTACCCCGGATCTGGATGTATTGGTTTCCAGCGGTCTTAAAGATATAATTGAAATTGAAGTGGAATAAGCGTTCTATTCCTGATGAAAGGATTAATAGATGCAGCCTACAACTTTGAAACTGCGTAACCGTTTAAACTACTTAACGTACCTGGCAGTCCTGATTACCTTTGCCGTTGTTATCCATACCGTTGAAGCGGCCCTGCCCCTGCCGATGCCGGTGCCTGGTGTAAGGCTGGGTCTGGCTAATGTAATCACAATTCTTGCCCTGGTTTTGTTTGGTTTGCGCAGTGGGCTATTAATTGCCGTTGTCCGTTCTATCCTTGGCAGCCTATTCATCGGGGGACTTTTTGGGTTTGGCTTCTGGCTCAGTATTACCGCCGGTGTAACAAGCTGCCTGGTTATGAGCCTGGTGCTTATTCTGCAAAAACGCGGCCTGGTAAGCCTTGTTTCGGTCAGTGTTATCGGGGCAGCTGTGCATAACCTGACCCAGCTGGGGATGGCCAGCCTGATCATTGCCAATCCGGATCTTTTAAGAGGTTACTATCCCCTGTTATTGCTGCTTTCCATACCAACCGGACTTTTTACGGGTATTACAGCACATTACCTGGGAGATGTTACCAGGAGGATGATTATTAAATCCGGCCCGGGGGCGGGGCAATGAACTTGATCCTGGCATCAGCTTCACCTCGCCGTGCAGAACTATTACACCAGGCTGGTATTTCCTTTACAATAATTAAGCCTGTTCTTGAAGAAAAGCTTGATATGAAAAAAACGCCCTGTGACATTGCCCTGACTCTGGCCGATAATAAAGCACGATTTGTTGCGCAGAAACTTGACCGGGGCGTTGTTCTGGCGGCAGATACCCTGGTTGTTTACCAGGGAGAGCTGATGGGTAAACCGGTGGATAACGACGATGCCCGGCGTATGCTTCGTTTGCTGAGCGGCAGCAGGCATGAAGTTATAACTGGCCTGGTTTTGCTTGATGCTGCTTCCGGGCTGGTGGAGAAAGATTATTCAAAAACTACGGTTTGGATGAAAGGCCTCTCCGAACAGGAAATAGATGAATATGTTAAAGGAGGTGAACCGCTGGATAAAGCGGGAGCTTACGGTATCCAGGGAAAAGCGGCTCTTTTCGTAGATAGAATAGAGGGCTGTTATTTTAACGTGGTTGGTCTTCCCTTAAGTTTACTATACGATATGATCCAAAAAATACAGTTTTCAATACAGCAAAATAAGAGAGGATGAAAATAATGCAAGATGAAGCGATTATGATCAGGGACTTGCCACTTGAAGAGAGGCCCAGGGAGAAATTAAGAACTTTAGGGGCCGGTGCACTTTCCAATGCGGAACTGCTGGCGATTTTACTTCGATCCGGCAGCAGAAATGAATCGGCCGTGCAGATGGCGACCAGAATTTTGGCCAGGGTTGGCAATTTAAGAAACCTGCCTGACTTATCACTGGAAGAGTTGCAGGAAAACAAGGGGATAGGGCCTGACAAAGCAGTAACAATTAAAGCTGCTCTTGAATTGGGCTCCAGGATGGCTACCACGCCACGCCAGGTGGCGGAAAGCATAGTTACGCCAGGGCAGGCAGCAGATCTTTTCATGGAAGAGCTTCGCTATAAAAAGAAAGAGTATTTTAAGATTTTGCTCTTAAATACAAAGAATCATGTAATATCCAGGGAAGAAATATCTGTTGGCAGTCTTAGCGCATCCATAGTTCATCCCCGGGAAATATTTAATATTCCCCTGCGGAAGAGCGCTGCATCAATTATTCTTTTTCATAATCATCCCAGTGGTGATCCTACGCCCAGTCAGCAGGATCTGGAGGTAACCAGGCGCCTGGTAGATGCAGGAAACATTCTGGGGGTAACTGTACGTGACCACATAATTATCGGAGACGGCTGCTTCTTTAGTTTTCGGGAAAAGGGTTTGCTTTAGGGTGATCTTATCAGCACAGGAACTATATGTTATTATATTTATTAATATATAGTAAAAATTTATTTAACTATATCAAATATGGATTATAAAATATTTTTAATGCCTTTTAAAAAACCTTTTAGTAAAATTATTGTAGTTGCACAGCAGGTAGCAGTAATAAAATATGGCTAAGTAGATAAGAATTATTTAACAACATGGAGATTTTAATGCCAGTTGACGAAAATAAATTAAAAAGAATATTAAACAAAGTACAGAAGCCGGCTCGTTACATTGGTAATGAGTGGAATGTTTGCCTGAAGGATCACTTTCAGGTCAGGCTGAAAATGGCTTTTGCTTTTCCTGATCTCTATGAAGTAGGAATGTCCAACCAGGGTTTGAAAATCTTATACGATAGCGTTAACCGAAACCCTCAGCTGCTGATGGAACGGGTTTTTGCTCCCGCTGCTGACATGGAAAACTTGCTGCGTGAGAATGGCCT
>PXBM01000028.1 GCA_003566935.1 Syntrophomonadaceae bacterium
ACAGATCACGAAATTCTGCCAGGGTTAACTTCTGGTTGTCGGCAAAATGTTTGCGCAGCAGGTCTAAGGCAGCATTATAAGCTTCCCGGTGGAAATATAGCTCTTCACTGATTTTAACCAGAACATCATTGCTAACCAGGTAACTGTACAGTTCATCCTTACGCTCCTGCTTGATTGCCGCTTTTTCAAGGGCTTCCCTGACTGATGGTGGCTGCAGCCAGCCATTCCGATATATTTCGCCTAGCCTATCGATCTTTTCCTGGTCGGCAGCTGAAGGCTCCGGCTCAAAATCATATTTTGCCACCAGGTTGCTTTTCACGGCAAGCAGTTTTCTTTCCTGCATATCCTCGAGCAGGGCATCATATTCACGCTGGTTAAAAGCTGCCGGCAGCAAACCCTTTAACCTGGCCCGGGAAATTCCATAGGCAAGCGGCTGTTCTTTATGGAATCGCTCAATTTCTTCAATAAGTTTCTCTTCAAATTCTTTAAGCATTTTCGTTAAAATGTAGGAATCCCCTATTTTTTGCGCCTGGTTTATTGCAACCATTTCTTGTAATAATTCTTCTACCTTACCCTGCCCGAGACGGGTTTCCTTGACCAGGCGGGAAGTGTTTACTGCTACCAGTTCTTCCAGCTTGCGGCGAATAAAAGCAGAATCACCACCGGCAGAAGGTGCCTGTTTAAGCTCCTCAAGATGCTCAATCACTTCAGGGCGGAACCGGCGATGCCTTTCCGGAAATGGATCCAGCACCTTCCCCCCGCCAATTGTAGTCATCGGAGAATATGAGCGGATCACAAAAGGGTCGCCCCTTTCCGCTACCAGGGGTTTTTCCAGGCGGCACTGGACCAGGGCGCTTTTCCCCGGTAAAAGTTCTTCCTTATCCAAAATATGCATCCTGGCAACAGTCCTGGCAGTGCCAAGGAAAAAGTGAACAGGATTAAGGTTTTTCAATTTCCGCGGAGCCTTTTCGAGCAGTTCAGCCGATACATCAATCAGATCAGTCTGCCGGTAATAACCGGGATTGCAGATTACACTGCCCCTTAGCACCTGGTCTTTTTCGAGGCCGGAAAGGTTCAGGGCTACCCTGGTTCCTGCTCCGGCTTCGTTCACATCTGTATCGTGGACCTGGATATTACGGACCCTGACTTCAATTCCAGGGGGGACAATAGATACGGTATCGCCAACCCGGACTGATCCCTGGATTAAAGTTCCCGTTATCACGGTTCCAAAACCGGAAATAACAAAAGAACGGTCCACGGGCAGACGCAGTGGTCCGCTGGAGTCACGTGGTTCCAGGTCCAGGGTAAGTTTATGGATTAGTTCTTTAAGCTCTTCTATACCTTCGCCCTTCAGAGCAGCAACAGCATGAACGGGGACATCTTCCATAAAAGTGCCGGCCAGTTCTTCCTTTATTTCATCCTGGACCAGTTCCCGCCATTCTTCTTCAACAAGATCAATCTTTGTAATAACCACAATACCATTCTTAGTTCCAAGGAGTTCCAGGATATCCAGGTGCTCACGGGTCTGCGGCATTACTCCTTCGGTGGCATCAACTACCAGCATGACCAAGTCCATTCCGCCTGCTCCGGCCAGCATATTGTGAATAAATTTTTCATGCCCGGGCACATCCACTACCCCGGCCAGCCTGCCGTCGGGCAGCTTAAAGGGAGCAAAGCCAAGATCAATGGATATGCCTCGTTCTTTCTCTTCCTGGAAACGATCAGTATCTATTCCGGTCAAAGCTTTGATCAAAACCGTTTTTCCGTGATCAACATGCCCGGCTGTGCCGATGATAAGCTGTTCCAAGCTTAAAACACTCCCTAACAGATATCTATAGTCTTATACCTGGCAAACTTCTCCCACTACTTTGACCAGTGTTTCTTCCTGGTATTCAAATATGGTTCGTGGATCAAAAAGCAGGTTGTCCCGGTAGATCCGCAGGATTACAGGAGGGTCGGTAAAACGCAATTTTTCTACCACTCCCTCGGGGGTTAAACCCATTCCGGACAGCTCCAGGGAAACCAGGTAAGTTGGCAGTTCAGCCATGGGCAGTGCTCCGCCGCCAACCTTGGAAATACTTTTTACAACTTTAACCCGTGCCGGTTCAAAAATATTGCCCAGGGCTTCAGCCAGTTTATCTGCCCTTTTTTTGAGTGTTTCAGGCTTGGCAGTAAGCATCTGCCAGACGGGAATTTCTTTTACTGCCCGATCTTCATCAAGGTAAAGCCTTAAAGTTGCTTCAAGGGCTGCCACAGAGAATTTATCGACTCGCAGGGTCCTGGCCAGCTGGTTCGTCTTAATGGCAGAGACTAGCTCTTTGCGGCCAACTATGATTCCGGCCTGGGGGCCGCCAAGCATTTTGTCCGCGCTGAAGGTTACCAGGTCGGCACCATTAGCTATGCTGTCCTGAACCCGCGGTTCGGGGGGCAGGTTGTATTTTTCCAGGTCTATGAATACTCCACTGCCCAGGTCTTCCAGGACAAGCAATCCACGTTTATGGGCTGCAGAGGCAAGCTCTGCAGTACCTACCTCTGCCGTAAAGCCAACCATGTGGTAGTTACTGGTATGTACCTTTAAAAAAGCGGCAGTATTTTCATTAACTGCTTCTTCATAATCGCGCAGGTAAGTCTTATTGGTAGTACCTACTTCCCTGAGGGCAGCGCCGCTGGTTGCCATAATCTCAGGAATTCTGAAGGATCCACCTATTTCGACCAGTTGTCCCCTGGAAACAACCACTTCCCTGCCGGCCGCAATGGTATTGAGGGCAAGAAATACAGCGGCAGCGTTATTGTTAACAGCTATGGCTGCCTCAGCCCCGCTTAACTGGCAAATCAAATCTTCAATATGTTCCTGTCTTGAGCCTCGCTTACCTTTATCCAGGGAAAACTCCAGGTTGTTATAACGGGAGGCTATGTCATTGAGCGCTTCAACTGCCGCTTCCGGCAGGGGAGCGCGGCCAAGGTTGGTATGAATGATAATTCCGGTGGCATTAATCACTGATTTTAGATTCATGCCGGCCATTTTTTCAGCCAGGGCAGCAGCTTCTTCTGCCAGTTTTCCCAATGAGAGGTCCATAGCTTCCGTATTGTTTTCGGTGTCTGTCATACCGGTTATAGCATCACGGTACGAAGCAATCGTTTCCTGGACAGCCTCTAAAACTATCCGACGCGGCAGGCGGGGCAGCAAGTTATCAATACCTTCTTCATGCAGCAGGCGATCAACGGCAGGAAGGTTTCGAAGCAAGTTTTGTTTTTCAGTCACTTTCATACTCCTTTTCCAAAGCTACAAAGGGCTTTGCTTTTTATATTCCAAGTCAAGGTTTTTTAAGGAGCTAAAGTTATTTCGCTTTCAAATTTCTATAGGCGTGCACTAATCATTAAGATTATAACAACTTGTATGAAGACTTGGCAAACAGAACACATAATAATTTGTTAATTAAAACCTTTTTTGGTATCGGCAAACCCAGTTCTGGCCTCGCTTCTCTGCCATTTCCAAGCCTGCACTTTATGCTCACTCCTGTTTCCTTCAGCAGGCTATATATTTATAAAGGCTCAACTAGAAAGCTGCTGCCTTTTCTATTTACCCCTTCCTGGTGTAGCCAATTGAAAGGTTTAGCGGTTTTGTGCCCAGGTAACTTCCGGCACAGAAACCGAGCAGATCACATTTCTCAAAATCTATTTTTCCTTTATCATCGAGAATTGCTGAATCAACATAAGATGAAACAACCTCTGCGATAAACACGGTGTGGCTATCCAGCTCAACTGTGTGCTCGAGCTTACACTCCATGCTGACCGGACATTCAGCAATCATCGGGGCCTGCTTTAAAGTTCCCATTTCTGCGGTAACTTTAAAGTGCTCAAACTTGTTCAAATCACGTCCACTTAGTGTCCCACAACCATCAGCAAGTTCAACCTGGTCTTTATTAGGCAGGTTAACAGTAAACTCTCCACTATCTTTTATGATCTGGTGGGAGTGCCGGTTAGGGCGCACAGCCGCAGTAATCATCGGTGGCGAAGAATTAACAACACCGACCCAGGCCAGGGTTATGATATTCTTTTCTGATTCGTTGCCGCAGCCGATCAGGGCCGGGGGAACAGGGCCGAGCAGGATCTGGGTCGATTGCTTTTGTTTGGACATAACAGTCATCCTCCTATAGT
>PXBM01000188.1 GCA_003566935.1 Syntrophomonadaceae bacterium
CTGGCCGGGCTGGCTACCGGGTTCTGGAGCAGCACCGGCGAGCTGTCCGACCGTTGGAAGGAGAGCGCTGCTTTTGAGCCGCAGATGGGTGAGAAGGAAAGGGCTTTTCTTTATGGCGGCTGGCAAAAAGCGGTCTCCAGATCTTTAAACTGGGCGGGGCAGGACAGTATTGATCAAGGTTAGTCGGCCACTGAGCAGGTTATCGAGAAAAGTGAAAACCAGGAAGAAGACATAGATTGTAATAGCCAGAGGTAAAAGAGTTAACAGCCCGGTAGTAAATATTTTTTTTATTCATTTGTCAGCCTCCCTTTAATTGACTATAAAATGATTTTACCAGTCAGGGAATTATTAGCAAGGGCAAGAATAAATGGCAATTCTATCATAGTGTAATCCAGCTAAAAGGTTTTATGAGGGGTTGGTGGAGATTATATTTAGTATCAGAAAAGCACTTAATAGAAATCTATATGTTCTTCTTGTCCTGATGGGGGTATTTTTCTTATTAACAATTACCGGGTGTTCAGGCAGGGAGGATTCAGAAGACTTAATTGATGAACCCGCCGATGAACAAGTTACCGAGCATGTAGAGCTAAACGGCCATATTATAGAGATGGAACTAGCTGTAACACCTGAACAGCGTGAGCGGGGTTTAATGGGTCGTGAAAAATTGGCGGAAGATGAGGGAATGCTCTTTGTTATGCCTGATGAGGATCCCTTCCCAACCGAATTGGGGTTTTGGATGAAGGACTGCCTGATACCTATTGATCTTATTTTTATCAGTAGGGATGGTTTTATTGATTCTATCCACGAGATGCAGCCGCCCGAGCCTGGTACACCCGATGATGAACTGCCCGTATATTACAGCAACGGGCCGGTCCAGTTTGCAATAGAGCTGCGCGGCGGTTTGGCAGCTGAAATAGGCCTTAATGTCGGGGATATGATAGATTTAAGAAAAGATTATCTTTTGCAGCTGGCAGAGTAAGCTGGTTTGGAGAAAAGCTGCAATTGAAATTTCCTGAAGCTATGATCAATACCTGCCTGTTTTTAGAAATAAAAATGGCTGGGGCGGCAGGATTCGAACCTGCGCATGCGGATTCCAAAGACCCGTGCCTTACCGCTTGGCGACGCCCCAGCATAAAAACTAATTATTATTTTATATGGGGTGAGTGATGGGATTTGAACCCACGGCCTCCAGGGCCACAACCTGGCGCTCTAACCAACTGAGCTACACCCACCATGTTCCTATTCTGCGCTGTTAATTTTAGCATGGCAATAAATAAAAGTCAACGTAAATTAGCTGGGAAAATGGAGAATTAGCAGGATAGCAGGATAAGTTTCTAATGCAGAATAGCGCTTTCTATGGTATTTTATTTACAGCATTAATAGGTGAATGAACTCCGGCTTGATATTTACTTAACTTAACTGAGGAAAGGGTGTTTCAAATATGCGTTTTTTAAACGGCAGGGTCTTATTTGGCCTGGCTGTCCTGGTTATCGGTATTATTTTATTACTTAGCAACCTGGGTGTAGATATTGATATAGAAGTCAGGCAAGTCTTAAGATTATGGCCGGTGATTCCTCTGGTTGTTGGCCTGAACTGGATCTATTTATCCTTCGGATCGACTTCAGCCGGAGGAGAGAGCAAGGTTTATTTTTCCTGGGGCCAGTTTATAACCGCTTTAATTGTCCTGGCAATCGGGGTGGTTTTCCTGGGACGGAACCTGGGACTGTTTGAAGTAGATACCAGTTTGCTCTTTAATATTATCTGGCCGCTTATATTAATCATGATCGGAATTAGCCTGATCCGCGGTCGGGCTTTTAGCGGCAAAGGAGGGGGCCGCTTTGCTTTTATGGGAGGCGCCAATGTTGGCGGAGCAGAGCCCTGGCCGCTGGAAAGCGGCAGCTATTTTGCCTTGATGGGTGGAATCGAGATGGATTTGACTGCTGCGGAACTTAAACAGGGTGAAACCGTTTTGGACTTGACCGCTATTATGGGTGGCATTGAAGTTAAAATACCGAAAGACCTGCCCGTTGTATATGAAGGTTCGGCAGTCCTAGGCGGAGTTACATTTAAAAACCAGGAAGACGGCGGCATCATCGGCGGCAGAAAAATCGAAAATAACATTAGCGAGGGAGCGGAAAAAGTAGTCCGTATCCAGGCCCGTGCCATCATGGGCGGTGTAGAAATCAAAGAAGCTTAAACTCCTGCTACGCGGTTTTTCAGAGCGGCGAAAACTTTGCTTTTCGGAAGATCCGGTCTTATTTCTTGAATTTGCTCGAGGCAGACAGAGGCGCCGTAATCCATACCCTGGCATCCGGCCAGGAGGAGGACATCGCCTTTTTGAGTTTCTTTTAGACCTGCGGCGATTGCATCCGGCAGTTCTTCGTAGATTTCTGTTTTTAGGCCAGCTTGATCTATTACTTCCTTATAAACCTCTAGCTCATCTGAAGTTACCAGGTCTTTTTCACCGACGTAGCTGCTGCTGGTAGTGGCAATTATTTTATCCAGGCCCAGTTTTGGGGCCCAGAAAGCCAGGGTCTCAGCATTTTCCCTGTTTACTGTTACCCCACGGCTGCCCCGTATAGCGTATACGATGTGCAGTTTTTTATAATCCATCATCTGCAGGGTTTCCAGTGTAACATTAATGTTGCCGCTGTTGGCAAAGTGATCGTCGAGAACCATGAAGTCATCCTCAAAGATTAACTCAAAGCGCCTTTCTACTCCCTTAAAGTTAAGTAGAGCCCTGCTGATAGTTTCAGCCGGAATTTTATTGATCAGGGCGACTAAAATGGCGGCCATGGAGTTATAAACGCTGTGCAGTCCCAAAACCGAAAGATTTACATTTATGGAGTCGGGCTGTTCTGATAGGAAACTGAAAAAATGCTTGTTTTTAAGGGTCACCTGGAAATGTGCCCGACCGGTGCTTAAATCCAGGTTGTCGACAACTATATCGGCATCCCTGTTTTTTATGCCGTAAGTTAATATACTTGCCCTGGTTTCATTAACCAGAGGAGCCGTCTGCGGGCAGTCCAGGTTAAAGACTGCCCACTGGTTTTTATTAGCAGTCCGCACAAGTGAGGCTTTGGCGTTATAATAATCTTCGTAGGAACCGTGCAGATCGATATGTTCACGGCTGATGTTGTTAACAACAACCGTATTAAAATCAACATTTCCAACCCTCTTTAACTCCAAGCCGGAAGATGAAACTTCCATCACGGCATGACTGGTCTTTTCTTCCACCATACAGGAGAAAAAGCGGTGCAGGTCAAGAGATTCTGGTGTGGTCAGGTCTGCCGGCTCAACCTTATTGCCTGTTTTGACGATAACTGTCCCGACCATTCCGGTGTTCAAGCCATGTTCTTCCAGGATTGAGTTGATCATATAGGTAGTGGTAGTTTTACCATTGGTAGCGGTAACACCGGTCAGATTAATTTTTTTTGAAGGGTGATTGTAATATTTGTCAGCCAGAGAGGCGAGAGCCTGCCTGCTGTTTTCTACTTTATACTGGGTAATAGGAACATTTTCCTGAAAATCTTCAACAACTGCTGCAGCAGCGCCATTTTGAGCTGCCTGGTTAATATACAGGTGCCCGTCTGTTTTATAGCCCTTGATACATACAAAGAGAAATCCAGTGGAGACTTTGCCGGAATGGTAAGCAATACCCTTAAATTCTGCAGGTATTTCTGATAATTGTGTCTGTCCCGGCCGGGTTTCAATAATATCTATGGCATGTAGCAGTTCATTGCTTTTCATTTGCTAGCTGCAGCCTCCTGTGATTTTCTTGAATAAAATTATACATTAATTCTAATCTATTGTGTGTATATTAGACAATAAGCCTTTCGGTTTAAAATGTCAGAGCCCGCAAGAAGCGGGCTCTGTTTAGAACGTCAAATTAAAAAGTGATGCTTAGGAAATAATGATTGATTCTGTCGGGCACTCTTCGGCTGATTCGCGAACCTTTTCTTCATGTTCAGCAGGCACGGGGTTTACTTTAACTTCAGCTATTTCGTCTCCCAGTTCGAATACCTCCGGACAGATATCCTCACAGATACCGCATGCGCTGCAATCATCGTTTACTCTAACTTCCATGCTTATGCCTCCTTCAAATATTGATTATCTTGCATAACCTCTATTCGATAAGAAATAAATAA
>PXBM01000002.1 GCA_003566935.1 Syntrophomonadaceae bacterium
AACAGCAGTAAAAAGTAAATAATTGCACTGCCTGCTAAAAAAAGCTGAAGCGAGCATAAAGTGCAGGCAATAGCAACAGACTATGGCTAAGTAATTGCAAAGGTTAAACCTAGCGGTACAGGTATTCCCTGGTCAGCGGCAGCTCATTACACCAGTCCCGGCAGAATAAAATCTGATGAACATCTAAACCGCTGCTTAAGAATAGCTCTGACCGCCCTACCAGGTATAGTTTCCATAGCCGGACAAAACGTTCACCGTATTTTTCACTGACCAGGTCAATTACCTGCTCAAAGTTTTCTGCCCAGCGGCGGGTTGTCATAGCATAGTGCAGGCGCAGGCTTTCCATATCGATAATATGAAAGGAATACTCTGGCAGGTTCCACAGCACCTCGCGCAGTGAAGGCACATAATCCCAGGGGAATATATACTTCTCCATCCACGGCATAGGCGGAGACTCAAGAGGCCTGGTCACGGTATGGAGCAGGGAAAGGCCCTGCGGTTTCAGTATTTTTTGCAGGCTGGAAAAATAAACAGGAATGAACTCCTTGCCCACATGTTTCAGCATGCCGAGGCTGATTATTTTATCAAAGGTAAGCTTTTCTACTGCCAGGTCGCGGTAATCAGCCAGGCGCACCTGCACCATGTCCTGCAGTCCCTCTTCCTCAATCCGCTTTCTGGTTTCTTCCTCCTGTTCAGTGCTCATGGTGATGCCAAGCGCCTTAACCCCGTATTCACGTGCTGCCCTGATAATCAGCCAACCCCAGCCGCAGCCAATATCAAGCAAAGTTTCTCCTTCCTTTAAATTAAGCTTCTTCAGGGTATAATCAATTTTCTGCAGCTGGGCCTGCTCCAGGCTGTCACCGGGATCTTTAAAATATGCGCAGGAATAGCTCATCGTCTTATCAAGCCATAGTTTATAAAAATCATTGCCAAGATCGTACTGCCACCAAGTATCATCCTGTTTTTGTTCCGAGGGTGAGGCAGCCCGGTATTTCATAAAACGCTGAAATAGGCCATCCTTAAAACCGCCTTCTCTGAAAAGATGCTCATTCTTTATTAAGAGCCTGAACAGGTAATGCAGGTCTCCTTCAAAATCAATTTTTTGATCCAGGTAGGCCTCGCCAAACTGCATTACCGGTTCGAGCAACATTTCCTTAAAATTAAGCTCTTCGTTAAAGATAATTCGCACCGGCGGATCAATGCTGCTGTCATCTCCAAAAACTTCTGTCTGCCCGTCCCAGTAAGTTACGGCAAATGTTCCACCCTTAAAACTGCGTAAAATTGCCTTCAAAAGATTCTTCTGCATCTATTCTTCACCCCTGAATCAATTATGTCTTAATTCAAACTATTTTGCAACAACCCCACACCCATAAATTCACAACACGATTTTTCTTGACAGGGGTAACGGCTTGTTATAAAATGCACGTGAAATCAAAATTGAATATAGATTTCCTTCGATCCATTTACATCTAAGGTGACATTACTGCCACTACGATGGATGGACGTTAGGGTCCGGCTGGAAACGGCCGTGCCTCCCGTTGCGGAAAGAAGGTCCGGTAAGTAACTGAGTTTATCGCTTATTCCAACGGGAACTGGCGATTTTTTATTTTTCATATAACTGATTAGTTTTCTTTAGCAGGCGACCGTAATAGAATAAGACTGAGCAGGAGCTTTTTCATAAATATATCCTGAATGGTGACATCTGAAATGAAATTAAGAAATAACTTTAAGCGAATACAATTACAATTGTTCATAGTTCCTGTCATGATATTTTCAATACTACTGTCAGCCGGATGTGGCAGAGATGAAACAAGCACCGATCAAAACTTGTCCGAAGAGGATAAATATATCCACCTGGCTACAACCACCAGCACCTACGATTCAGGATTGCTTGACTTTTTGAACCCTGTATTCACCGAAGAAACCGGTATTGCGGTCCGGGTAATATCACAGGGCACCGGGGCAGCCCTGGAGACGGGCCGGCGTGGTGATGCTGATCTGCTGCTGGTTCATGACCGTGCTACTGAGCTGGCGATGGTTGAAGAAAGCTATTTTGTAAACCGTCACGATTTAATGTATAACGATTTTATTATTGTCGGACCTGAATCTGATCCAGTCGGTATCCTGGCAGCCGAATCTGTAAAAGAAGCCTGTATTATGATCGCAGAGTCGGGTAGCAAATTTGTATCCCGCGGTGATGACTCAGGCACCCACAGAATGGAAAAAAGTTTGTGGAATGAAGCAGGAGTTGAAACCAAAGACCGGGACTGGTATTATTCTATCGGACAGGGCATGGGCGATACCCTGCGCTTTGCTAATGAGGTGTTTGGCTATACCCTGACAGACAGGGGCACTTTTGAAGCAGCCAGTGCCGGCCTCGATCTGGTACCTCTGTACGAAGGCGATCCGGCGCTCTATAATTATTACGGTATAATGGCCGTTAATTCAACCAGGCATCCCCATGTAAAATATGATTATGCCATGGAATATATTAACTTTTTAGTATCGGAAGCAGGCAAAGAGTTAATTGAGTCTTATGAAGTAAACGGCACAGGACTTTTTTTTACTGATATTGAACTGGACTAAATTACAAATGTCCCTAGGCGGAGGTTATTGATTGTCTCAACTCGGTGAAGGAATTTTTGAAGCTTTCCGTTTAATTATCTCCCTGGATGCAGACCTGCTGCAAATAGTTTTTTTATCACTGCGCATATCAGGTCTTTCGATAATTATCGGAACCTTAATTGGTGTACCCCTGGGCACCCTCCTTGGTTTGAAATCGGAAAAGAAAACCCGACTGGCCAGTAAACTGATTTTTACCCTGATGGGCACTCCTCCTGTTGTAGCAGGCCTTTTGATCTATTTACTGCTTTCGCGGATGGGCCCTTTCGGGGTCCTGGGTTTAATCTACACTCCCACTGCCATGATAATTGCTCAGATTAGCCTGGCCACGCCTATCATCGCTGGCTTAACCATGGTCGGGGTCCGTTCCCGTGGCAAAGACGTGGTGGAAACAGCCCTGTCACTGGGTGCCGGCCCGGGGTTAATTACCTGGACAGTAATTAAGGAATCGCGCATAACAATTCTCGGTGCTATTATAACGGGCTTTGGAAGAATTATTGCCGAGGTAGGAGCCGTTATGATAGTTGGTGGGAACATTGCCGGGCAAACCAGGGTTATGACAACAGCTATTGTTCTTGAAACCAGGAGAGGAAATTTTGAACTGGCCATTGGGCTGGGTCTGATCCTGCTCATTCTTTCCTTCTTTATTAACTCCTTCTTATACAACATCCAGAGAGGGGTGCGCAGCAATTAATACATACAAACCCCAGGTAAGATTACAGGACATTAAAAAAAGCTATGACCAGGAAATATTAAGCATTGATTCCCTGTCTTTATATGCAGGAAAAATATACGGTCTAATCGGCCCAAGCGGAGCTGGAAAAAGCACCCTGCTGAGAATTATTAACATGTTAACCAGGCCCGACAGCGGTTACCTATTTATACACGGCAACCCGGTTCCGGCAAACAGTAGCAAGCGACTCGAACTTCAGCGTAAAATGGCCCTGGTATTCCAAAAAACCCTGCTTTTCAGGGACAGCGTTTGGAATAACGTTGCTTATGGTTTAAAGGCCCGAAACTACAGCCGAAAAGATATAGAACTAAAAGTTGACTGTTTGCTCGAACAGATCGGCATGCAAGATTTGGTACACCGGAGAGCCGACACCCTGTCGGGAGGGGAAGCACAGCGAGTTGCCATTGCCAGGGCAGTAGCTTTTGACCCTGAGTTGTTGCTGTTAGATGAACCGACTGCTAACCTTGATCCGGGTAATATTGAGTCAATCGAAAATATGATTCGCCAGATGAACCGCGATAAAAATATTACCATAATCATGGTTACTCATAATGTTTTCCAGGCCCGGCGCATTGCCGATGAGGTTATCTTTTTAGACAAAGGCAAAATAGTCGAAATGGGCCTGGCAGAGAAAATATTTTCCAACCCCGATCAGGAAAAAACCCGCCTTTTTGTAGAAGGAAAAATGATCTATTAAGCCTGACTACTAACTTATTAACTTATTATCTCCTTCAATAAGTTAATAAGTT
>PXBM01000092.1 GCA_003566935.1 Syntrophomonadaceae bacterium
AATGGTCAGTTAATGAGATACGCCTTGTATGATTTAAGGTAATATTTTGAATTAATCCATATAGCAAAAAATTCACTTATAAAGAAGGAATACCAGCAATTACCTCAGAATAAGTATTATATAGTCGTTATCACTATTATTACGACTATTAATAAACCATATTTAGGAGGTATTTTCATGGATGTTATGAACTATTTATTGAATTGGTTCACCAATCAATTTCCCAGCATCATCATAGCAATCTTAATCCTGGTTGTTGGTTGGATAGTAGCCCTGATTCTTGCGTCCATAGCCCGCGGAGCTTTTAAGCGGACCGGAGTCAGCGAAAGGATTGCCGGCTTCATCAAAGGTGAAGAGGATGGCACCGGCGCAGAGGTTACAAAATGGGTCGGCAGGATCGTCTTTTACCTGGTCATGTTCTTTGTGCTGGTTGCTTTTTTCCAGAACATCGGCCTGACTTTTATTGCCGAGCCATTGAATGCTTTCCTGATGAGCATTTTTTCCAACGCTCCTCTTATCTTTGGCGCTGCTGCTATTTTACTGGTGGCCTGGCTTCTAGCCACTGTATTGCGGATTATAGTGATTCGTGTATTAGGGGCGGCTAAAATCGATGAACGCTTCAGTGAGCAGGTTGAAGACGATAGGGCAGCTGAAAAAATCTCACTGACTCAGCAAATTGGCAACATCGTTTTCTGGATCATCTTTCTGCTCTTTATTCCCGCAGTTTTAAGCACACTCAGACTGGAAGGTCTTCTTGTTCCGGTTCAGAGCATGTTTGAAAGCATTTTGTCATATATCCCCAATCTGCTCGGGGCCGCTCTTGTCCTTGTCCTGGGTTGGTTTGGAGCAAAGATTCTTAAACGTTTTCTGGTCAGCCTGCTTTCTTCACTGGGAATTGACCGGATCACCGAAAGAGAGGATATTGCCTCCTATTTTGGCAAGAATAAGCCTTCTGAAATTATAGGCATATTTGCCTATGTGCTGGTAATGCTTTTTGTAATTATCGGTGCTCTTAATGCTCTTGCCGTAGAAGCTATCACCGCACCGGCTAGTGCTATGCTGGGTATGATTCTTGCTGCTCTGCCGGCAATATTTGCCGCTTTATTAATTCTGACCATCGCCTTTTTGGTCGGAAGAGTCCTGATGGGGCTTATCTCCGGTTTACTTTCGGCAGTTGGCTTTGATCAGCTGCTTGCACGTTTAGGCATAGCCCGCGAGGTAACTGAAGGGAAACGTACCCCTTCAGAAATTGTAGGCTATCTTGTCCTGGTAGCAATCATGCTTTTCGCTGCAATAGAAGCGGCCGGGGTCCTCGGCTTTGTTGTTCTCTCAAACCTTATTGCTGAACTGACAGTTCTGTTTGGTAAGGTTGTCGTCTCGATAGTTATCTTTGGCATCGGTCTTTATTTGGCCGGTGTGGCCAAAGAAGTGGTCCTGTCAAGCGGCAGCCCCCATGCTGAGCTGCTTTCCAAGCTGGCCCGGCTGGCCGTACTTGTCCTGGCAGGCGCTATCGCACTGCAGCAGCTCGGAGTAGCCGATGAGATTATAATCATTGCTTTCGGTGTTCTCGTAGGTGCCATCGCTTTAACCGGAGTGATCGCTTTTGGTTTAGGTGGACGGGATGTCGCTTCCCGGGAACTTTCTACCTGGGTTGATGACCTGAAGAAGAAAGAGTAGTTTTGTATTAAGAATTGCCAATTTAAATAGCTTATTAAATATAAAGGCCTCGCACTTTAGCGCGGGGCTTTTATATTTAATAAATTGCCGGCCGGCACGTCCATTTTGCAGCTGTATTGCATTACAGACGTTAACCAGTGTTCAATCAAGAACCATCATCTGTTCACCGCCGTATTCAACCCCGGCGCACTGGCTGCTGTCTTCATAAATAACTTTGCCACCTGCATTTTCTCTTAAAATTACGGTAACCTTACCCTGCAGGTTTTCCTGGACAAGCGGCACCATCTGATCCCCGCGGGGTCCGTTTAAGAGAATAAAATCCTCGCTGCTTGTTTCGCAGTCAATGGCCAGGCTATGATGCCTGTTTTTTAAGTACATAACCACGTCAGTTCCTTTTTGAATCACTTCTGCTTTGCTGCGGTTCATGGTAGTAAACTCGTAGAAGGTGTCACCAACGTAAAGACCGACCAGGAAACCCCGGAAACTTGATATCGGAAAAGGGATATGAGCCAGGGAACAGCTCAGCGAAGCATGCTCTTTCCGGAAACTATTACCTTGCACCCAGACCCATGAGTAGGGAAAAGCCGCTCCCCAGTTTTTCTCTATGTAGCCTTTACCGCCTGTGAAATCAATGGATTGGCCGTTAATTTCCAGTCTGCCATCTAGATCAAAGTCCATGGCACATACCTGCGCGTAGCACTGCATCTTGGGAATGTAGTTGTAGAACCCCATACTACCGGGGTTCAAAAAGCTGTCCGGCCAGTCCAGGTGGTTGCTAAAACCAACCCGGCCCTTAACCTTTGCCTTTTGCCCGACCAGGTTAAGATCGAGCCCGCTGCGGCCAAAACTGCAGCCGCCCACTTTCACAGAAAATATATCCCTGGCAGCAGAAAAGTTATCAACTGCAAAACGCTCATATTGATAAGCCCTTTTCATGCCGTCAACTACCTGGATAAAAGCATGATCGTATTTTCCACCTGGGCTAAAGAAAACACCTGGTATAAAGGCAAAAGCGCTTTTCATCTGGCTGTCAACCAGTTTGAAATACCAGCCTTCAAAGTAGTTTTTACTCATTCTGCCGTGGTACAGGTCGGGGTTACGCAGGCTTTTCAGGTTCAATTTATGCTTTACCCTTTCAGTAAATAATGTCAATTAAGAGTATATCATTGGCTGTTGTTATAGCAAATATTTAAGTAACTTATAAAATACAAAGGTTTAAAAAACTGTGGTTGCCACTATAAGTTCGTGTTTCGCGAAATTTACTTTATGATAAGATAAGCATAAAGATAAGCTTAAAAAAGTAAGCTTTGCAAAAAAGGGAGAACGAGGTGCCAGTCATGAAGGCATTGGTTTTCAACAAAAAACTTGAGCTGGTCGCTGGTTATGAAAAACCTGTTCCTGCCAGAGACGAGGCCCTGGTTAAGGTCCTTATGGCAGGCATCTGCAATACAGACCTGGAAATTGTGCGCGGCTACCAGGATTTCAGGGGCATACCGGGCCATGAGTTTGTCGGAGTGGTGGAAGAAGTAAACGGTCAGCAAAAAGAGCTGGTTGGGAAAAGAGTAGTCGCTGAAATTAACTGCGGCTGTGGTGCTTGTGACTTTTGCGTAAAAGGCTTGAAAAACCACTGCCGGCAGCGCAGGGTAATCGGCATTAAAGGCAAAAACGGCGCCCTGGCTGAATACCTGACCCTGCCTGTAGAGAATCTTTTTGATATGCCGGATCCGGTAAACGATGAAGAAGCAGTTTTCACAGAACCACTGGCAGCGGTATTTGAAATCCTCGAACAGGTTCATATAAAACCGACCGACCGGATAGCTGTTCTGGGCGACGGGAAATTAGGTTTGTTAACTGCAATGGTCCTGCCGCACAGCGGTGCTAAAGTTTGCCTGGTTGGCAAACACCCGGAAAAGCTGGCCCTTGCCGACAGCAGTCAAGCTGGCACACTTTTACTTGAAGATTTACCCCGGGACAGCAGCTTTGACCTGGTTGTTGAGGCAACAGGCAGCCCGGCCGGTTTTGAACTGGCCCGGGAAATATTAAAACCACGCGGCACCCTGGTATTAAAAAGCACCGTTGCCGAAAGCAAAGAGCTGAACCTAAGCAGCCTGGTCGTAAATGAACTTACCCTGATCGGCAGCAGGTGCGGACCCTTCCCTCCGGCAATCAGGGCCCTGGAAAACAAAGCAGTCGATGTTAAGCCCCTAATCTCAATTATATTTCCTGCTAATAAAGCGCTTGAGGCTTTTGAAACAGCTGCCGAAAAAAATGCTGTGAAAGTACTGGTCGATTTTCGATAAGACGGGGAGCTGATTTATAATTAACGCAAATGAAAATCCTGGAAAATCAAGACTAAAAAGATTAATCATCACTTTAGCCACAGTTATTATAATAGCCCTGGCTGCTTTTTACGCCTATGTCCTGGT
>PXBM01000054.1 GCA_003566935.1 Syntrophomonadaceae bacterium
CCCACTGCGGTTATTACAACAGCAGCCCGGTAGTAGATGAAGCAGCCCTGGCCATTTCAGATATTACCGGATTGAAAGATGGAAAGTGCATATTTTTATGTTCGGGCAGCGAAGCTGTGGAGTGCGGGATACAGGCTTTGCACAAGCTCTCCGGTAAGTATAAGTTATTGTGCCTGCACGATTCTTTCCTCGGTTCCTACGGTTCAGCCAGCAAAAAGCAGGCTGATGAGTGGCACCTTTTCGACTGGTCCGAATGCCGGACTTGCCCTGAAGCAGAAGGTTGCAACCCGGACTGCAACCTGTTTTCATCCGTGCCTTTTAATGAGCTGGGCGGATTTGTCTTTGAACCTGGCAGCGCTTCCGGTTTGGTAAGATTCCCCCCTCCTGCCCTGATCGGGAACCTGGTAAGGTTAACCCGGAACAGCGGCGGTTTAATAATGGTTAATGAAATTACAACCGGGATGGGCAGAACAGGGAAATGGTTTGGCTATAACCATTACCGATTCCAACCTGACCTTGTTGCAATGGGCAAGGGATTAGGAAACGGTTACCCGGTAAGCGCCCTGGCTATCAGTAAGGGAGCAGCAAAACTTTTGGAAGCAAAATCATTTTATTACCAGCAGTCCCACCAGAACGATGCCCTGGGCTGCAGAGTAGCCTTAGCGGTTGTCAGTGAACTAAGCAAGGGGAATTATATAAACAGGAGCCACCTGCTGAGCAACCGGATACTGGGGAAACTGCAGGATCTAAACCGGGAATATGACCAGTTAAAAGAGGTCAGGGGCAAGGGTTTAATGATTGCCATAGAGTTTAACGGGACATATGACCGGCCTGCTGCTACGATCCATGACCGGTTATTTAAAAAAGGCTATATAGCATCGCTTCGCCGGGGGCAAAATACCCTGCGCATTGATCCGCCTTTAATTATTGACGAAGCGCACCTGGATAACTTTGTTGGGGAACTTAAGTCTATTTTAATGGGGATTTCCTGACAATAAGCTATATAGCAAAAGTATGTACATGTATAATAAAAAGACATATAGCAAAATATATGCACTTTGTATTTTATAGAAATAATTAATATGATAATTAAGGAGTCTTCCATGATGGTTCTAGCCTTTTTCCATCTCGCACTTGCGCTCTTTTTAGTACTCCTTGGCTGCCTTATTAAGTATGGAAAGGTGGCCTGGTTGATTTCCGGTTATAACACTTCTTCTAAAGAGGCAAAAGCGCAGTACGATGTTGAGGCTCTCTGCCGTGGAGTCGGCCACTTTATGTTCGCCCTGGCAGGAACGCTATTAATTCCCGCGACAGGCAGACTTTTCAATGCAGAGTGGGCTATCCATACAGGGTGGATATTATTCGTTTTAGCAACCATTGTCTTTCTAATCTATGCAAACACCGGCAACCGCTATAAAAAGGCTTAACCTGCCTGAAACTTTATTTCCCGGGAAATAGAAATAAAGAACATCGAGGGTTGGACTGCAGTTCTTTTGCACTTTTTTGTTTAACTTTCATGTCTGCCCAGGTTTTTTAAAATATCATGATACCTGTTGGTTGCCAATTCACTTGGCTCTCCCTTTTTGTAGAAGTTAAACCCGGACAGTTTTCGATTAACCCGCTCTACCACAATTTTTCCATCAACCATTTTCGATTCCAAAATATTTAAGGCCTCAAGAAATCTATCATCTTCCCTTGCCCTGTTATAAAAGGATAAGACATAGAGATAATAGAAAAGATTATAATTGCCGAAGGGGTACTCAGTTTGCATAAACAGGGTTCCAATACCGTACTGGCATGGTCCGATTGGCTTCCTGATAGTCCAATGCTCAAGAAGAAATTCCACTGCCCGGTTAAGGCTTTGTTCCTGGTTTAGAAAATCTGTAAACCGGAAAATATCAAGAGCATTTAATGTTGGAAAGGGGTTTGAATACTCTGTTTCAGGACCCCTCCCGTAAATGAACTTATTGCACCGCCAACCTCCGTCACTGTATTGAATATCAAAAAGATGCTGAAACGTTTTTTGCAGTCTGCTGTCTTTTGCATAGCCCAAATGGCAAAGCGTACTGGCGGCGTTAATAGTGTGGCAGGGGTAAATTGCGCCTTTTGGGGAAAGTTTAAACCGCCCATCATCCTTCCAGGTGCTGAATATCAGCTCGGCAACCTCTGTAAATATTGGCTCGGAAATATCCATTCCTAATTCCAGCAGCAAACGCACAGCTTCAAGGGTGGAAAAGGGACCTCCCTTACCCAGGCGTTTATCCTCAGTTGTCCAATAGTCAGCACCAAGATGATCCCTTTTAGCCAGTATCGCATCTATATCGGCCCGGTATTCTTCTCTAATACTCACAGATATTCAACCTTTCTGCCTCAGGGTATGTTCTTTAAGTAATATAACCAAACTCACTAAGTCATAACTCCAGGCCCTGCTTACATTATAAGGTTTTGTATAAGCAATTCAAGTTCTGGGCAAATGCAACACCATTGTTTTAGCTAAACCACTGCCATTTTGTAGTAGACACAGTGGCGCTATTGATTAGCGCATGCCTGGAAATGTATAATGAGGATGCTGGCAATCTATGCGGGAGAGGTTGGGTAGCTTTGGGTAAAGATCAAGTTCATGAACTGATCAAAGCAGATGATTACAGCCTGCCGTTTGAGGTGTGGCAGTTCACTCCCCTGGACTGGGCCTGCTTTAGAATGGTTATCCGGGGAACCTGGGTTTTTGATGTTCCGCTCGATATTGATGCAATGAAAAAGGCCCTGCCGAAAATACTAAGCATCTATCCTCACCTGGCAGGCAGGATGAAAGATAAAAGCGGTATAGCTTTAACCAATGATGGCATACCATTTGTGGTTACAGATGAACCAGGTTTACTGATAGAAAACCTGTTAAAGAGAGATGACTTTGTAAATATAAAAGAGCTTTCCCATGAAATTAAACCTGCCCGGATTCAAAAAGGTGTTGATGCTCCCTTAAGCGTAAAGATTACCAGGCTGAGAAATGGCACTGCCTTAGGCGTGCAGTGCTCGCATGCCTGCATGGACGGTGAAAGTTTTTATACGATGGTCTTTAACTGGAGCCAAATGTGCAGGGGTGAAGCTATAGAACAGCCGGTTCTTAATCAATCGCTGTTAGATGTTTCAGCTTTTGATTCCCCTGCTGAAGCTAAAGATGCGGCTATGGAAGCAGGATGGAAAAAGATATCTATCTTTTCCATCCTGAAGCTGCTGCCGGTTATTGCATCCGGTGTTTTCGGGAAACGCTCGCGCCCTTTTTACGTTTCTGCCGGAACAGTTACAAGTTTGAAGGAAAAGCTTTCAGCCAGGGCAGGTTTGTCTTACAGCTCAAATGTTGCCTTATCTGCCCTGATCACCAAGCGGTGCATGGAGCTTTTTAAACACCCCGATAATACAATGTGCAGTGTGGTTACTGTGGTAAATACCAGGGAGCGGCTTGCCGGTATACCGTCTAGCTATGCCGGCAATTCTTCCTTTAGCATTCCCACACCTGCATTTTCGGCCGATGCCAGTTATGATCAGATTGCTTCAGTGGTTCACCAAACCCTTGAAAAAGTTAGAAAATCTCCATCGGCAGAACTGCAGAGCTTGATGGAGCTTAATCTATATGCTATTAAGCATAAACTACCGCTTGCCCCCTTTGATGTGCTTGGCATGAATGCCAAAAAACCGACTGTTATATACTTGAATAATTTTTCCAGGCTGCATATCTATGATATTGATTTTGGAACGGGCAGCCCGGTTAAGGTAATTCCCCACAACCTGAAAGACCAGGTGGTAATCTGGCCTGCTCCCCCGGCAGTTGGTGGGGTTGAAATATATTTTGCAGGAGTTCCGATTCGCTATGTTAGAAAGCTGGAACCAAATTTCTTCAACACAGACGAAAGCACTTCAGTCAGCAGCGATGCTTAGAAAATAGATGGTCCAGTAAATAGTTTATCTCAAGTAACTTGATAACTTGCTGCACAGGACAAATGGGGTGTAAATATTGTACATAAAAATACTAGGTTCCAACAAACCTTCAGGCTTCACCTCGGGAATAAACC
>PXBM01000212.1 GCA_003566935.1 Syntrophomonadaceae bacterium
GGATCGGCTATAATTAGCCCCGCCCAGCCTATCATTGCCTTTATGTCTCGTTGGTCATACTGGATAGGGATATCCAGATCCTTTAAATCAATTCGTTCTGCATCTTCTTTTTTCCGCTCATCGACAATTTTTCCATTCCAGCTGCTGAAAAGTACCTTGGCCATTTATCCCTCTCTCTCCCTACTCTAGTCAAATTGCTTGTCTCTATTGCCAAGTTATTTCTTCGTCATCTTTTAATAAATTCCTTTTATTCTTTTTCAATCAATTGTTCTTCTTTGAGTATCCGTGAAGCCTGAACGGCAATGCCTACCGCGTTATCTGATGCATATCTTGGTTCTGCATTGTAAAACATCCAGCCAGGTAGTCCATTTTTTATACGTTCCCTTATATAACTGTTGGCTGTTACACCTCCAACAGTAATAAGTCCATCGTATGCATCATTCTCCAAGGCAAGGTTTTTGACGGCCTGACATAAAGAATCAGCAATACACTTTTCAACAGCCCGGGCAAGTTCTTGCTTTTCGCAGCTATTTTGCAGCATCCTTTCTGCCTGGCTGGCCGGACCGGAAAAGCTAATATCTCTGCCCTTTACCGCAACTGGCAATTCAAAGTGATCATTTGCAGATTTTTTCGCTAATTCTTCCAGTTCCGGTCCTGCTGGAAATGGCAAGCCCATCATCCGGCCGATCCGATCTATGAACTGACCTGCATTCAAATCAGAACTGCCTGCCAGTAATTTGAGCTTTAGATGTCCCGCTTTCCATTCTTCGGAAGATATAATCTCTGTGGTTCCTCCTGACAAATGCAGCACCAGGTATTTCCCTGCAGGCACTGCCGCCGACCACAAACCTGCCATGATATGGCCTTCCTGGTGGGTTGTATTAAAATAAAAAAGGCCCATGGTTCGGGCCATTAAAGAACCAAAGGCTTCGCTAACTTTAAAGACAGGCATGTATGAATCTTCAACGGGACGTGGTTTGGTTGCAGCCGCTATTGCTTTTAATGCCTTGTGATCAATTTTGTCCTGGCAATGCTCCAGCAGTTGAGGCAGGTTATTAAGGTGGGCAAATACTGCCTCCGATTGGCGCAGCCCAAGACTGCCTTCTTTAACCGGAAGCGCCTTACGCTGATCTATAACCAGATTTTCATCCTGGTCAACAATGGCCAGTGAAGTAGTATAAGCTGATGTATCAATACCTAGAGCAAGGAATTTATCATGTTTTGTTTTCAAGAGCCTCTCCCACTGCCCGGTCCAGCACTCCGTTAATAAAACCAACAGCCTCTCCGCTGCTGCCATACTTCTTTGCCAGTTCAAGTGCTTCGTTAATTGATACGGCGTGAGGTATATCCGGCCTGTAAATGATCTCATAGAGGGCAAGCCTGAGCAGGTTGCGATCTACAGCTGAAAGGCGATCAATTTCCCACTTTACAAGGTACTTTTTAATAATTTCATCCAGTACAGACCTATTATTTTCAGCACCTTCAACCAGTTGATGAACAAAATTTTGCTCAGGCTGTTCCAGGTTAAAATCTTCAAGTGAATGCCGCAAGGCCAATTCAGTCCGGCATTTACCCACATCAACCTGGAATAGGGCCCTGAATGCTATTTCTCTGGCTAGTCGACGGGACAATTAATTCATACCTCCATAATATTGAACGAAATAATACAAAGAAAACAGGCTAAAGGGAAAGCTAAAGCTCTGAATTTATCTTCAATCCCTTGATAGCCTGTATTTTTTTACTGATCGTCTCTGGGAGCAAAAATACGGTTTAAATAAAGGCCGACATTTTTGCTAACCTCCAGCCTCCAGCCGATCAATAAACCGATTCCGACACATACGTAAATAAAAACGCTCCACCAGAACCCAATTATAATCACTAAAATAGCGAATATCAGGCCGAGCAGGCCGCCTAGTATTTTACCCCAGTGTTCTTTTGCTACTTGCCACCAGTTTTGTTCGGACAAAGCATGCTCCTCCTTTTTGAATTGCACTCATTAACTTTTTGAAGCAGACTGTTCTGTATTAATATTTTCTACGTTCACTTTAACTTCCAAAACTTTTATACCGGTGATCTCTTCAATATATTCCTTGGTTCTTGCCTGCAGATCGTTGATCAGCTCGGGCAGGGCAACATCCGGCTTAACACCAACCTTAATGTTTATGATGAACCCTTCATTTGTAAATACTGCTTTTCTGCTTATATCTTTGATGCCATTAATCTGCTGGACAATTCTTAGAACCATGTTTTCCACCGCAGCTATTGATATGACAACTTCTCCGTATTCACTGCCTTTTAATACTGCATCAGCTGTTTTTCTGGCCGGTCGAAAACTTAAAGCCAGTAATATAAGTGCGACCAATGCAAATATTGCAATGCCGGCAATCAATACATTTTCTCCAGCCCAGGCAGGCAGAAAAATCATATCATCCAGACCGGGAATTAAATTAAAGTTTATCACAGCCAGGAATAAAGCTCCACCAATGAGCACCAGTGCGATAAATACCATCAATATACGGGCTAATGTTCTCATTACTACTTCCCCCTTGCTTACTTTCAGGATCACTTTATTGCTCTTTAACTTCTACGTCTTCTCCTTCAACCACTTCAGCTTCTAAAGCTTCCTCAGCTTCTTCCTCTTCATCTTTGGGGAAGTGAACACCCTGGACATGAATATTAACGTGTACAACTCTTAAACCAGTCATAGTTTCAACCGCTTTTTTTACTGCTTCCTGGATATCCCACGCTACATCAGGAATGCGCACACCATAGTTCACCATGATAAAGATCTCTATTTTTGTTTCTTCTTCACCGACTTCGACTTTAACTCCCTTGGAGAATTGACGCCGACCGAGAACTTCAGCAATACCACCGCCAATACCACCGCTCATTGAAGCAACGCCTTCAATATCTGTAGCAGCAAGGCCGGCAATTATTGAAACCACTTCATCGGCAATTTTTACAACGCCCAATTCTGTAGGTAACATACGGCTTTCTTCCTGAGCCATTCGAATAACCTCCTTTTTCGTTATAAACTTAATTACCTATCTTGTTGATAGTTCAATTATAACAGACTGCTACAATTCATTCAATTTAGGCTATTCTTCCTTATCAACCTCTTCGGGCATTTCTTCAATGTCCATATCCCATTCTTCATCATCTACCAGGACTACTTCACCGCAACCGGGACAGGTAACTTCGATAGCATCATCATAATCAAGGATACTTTCGTCAACTACAACAATTTCCCTGCAGTTAGGACATTCCATTGAAAAACCATCAGCAAATTCTTCCGCAATGTCGTCGTCAAAATATTCGTCATCTTCTTCGTCTTCTTCATAGAAGTCGTCTTCGAGTTCAGTCAAGTCATCATCAATCGCTTCCGTATACTCAAAAAGATCTTCATAGTCAACGCTGAGCTGCTCAATCTCATCGGTCATATCTTCGAGCAGGTCGATAACTCGCTGCAACACCTTCTGCTCCTTGCTCTCTTCACCTAATTCCAGTCCCTCGGTAAATCCGCGTAAGTATGATACTCTTGCTTTCAGATCTTCAGTCATGGATAATCTCTCCCTTTTTTTAATATTAATTTAAGCTCTTTCCAGGTAAGAGCCGGTTCGTGTATCAATTTTGATACTATCTCCACTGTTAACAAACAGCGGGACCTGGACAACCAGACCAGTTTCCATTGTAGCAGGTTTGGTTGCACCTGAAGCAGTATCTCCCTTTATACCCGGTTCAGTATCGGCTACTTCTAAGACAACGGTAATCGGCACCTCTACGCCGACAATTTCCTCACCAAGCATAACAACAGTCAGGCGGTCATTTTCTTTAAGGTATTTGCTGCCTTCTCCCAGTGTTTCAGCGGGAAGGGCCAGCTGTTCAAAAGTTTCAGAATCCATCAGGTAAAAGGTGTCATCGTCGCGATAAAGGTATTCCATTTCCTTGCGCTCCAGGTGAGCCCGGGCCACTTTTTCACCGGCCCTGAAAGTGTGATCCACAGTTGACCCGGAGCGTAGATTCTTCAACTTGGTTCTGACAAAGGCCGCCCCTTTTCCAGGCTTTAC
>PXBM01000035.1 GCA_003566935.1 Syntrophomonadaceae bacterium
ACTACTTCCGCCCTGATAAGCGGTATTCTTAAAGAAGCCGGCTACAGGTGCATTAATAACCAATCCGGATCCAACCTGGCCTGGGGAGTTGCTTCTTCCCTGGTTGCAGGAGCAAGCCTTAGCGGTCATCTGAGAGAAGATATAGCAGTCATGGAAGTAGATGAAGGTGCCCTGCCCGGGATTACAGGGAGCATGAAACCACGGGGCATTACAATTACTAATATTTTCAGAGATCAACTGGATCGTTACGGCGAAGTAGACCATGTTCTGCAAAAAATTAGAACAGGGTTAGATTTGCAGCCACAGGATGGCTTTGAAGTTATCAATGCCGATGATCCTTCCCTGACCGGAATCCAGGCGGGACAGCATAAAAGAAGATGGCTTTATGGACTGGAACTTGATCTCCCCAAAGATACGTTTGAAAACACAGGGCGCGATATGAAAGCCTGCCCGCACTGCAAGAAAGAGCTGCAATACGAAAAACTTTTTTACGCCCACCTTGGTCATTACAGCTGCCATTCATGCGGGTACAAAAGGCCGAAGCCCGATATCAGGCTGATGGAAACCAGGGCTGAACAGGATGGTACAACTTTGCTTAAAATTGAACTTCCTGATGAAGTTGCCGAGTTTAAGTTTCCCCTGCCCGGTACATATAACCTCTATAATCTTCTGGCCGCAGTCGCAACAGCAAAGGCTCTATATATTCCAACACCACTTGTTGCCAGTGCCCTGGAAAAATCAGTCCCCTCTTTCGGCCGGATGGAATTTTTTGAAGCAGGCGGGAAAACCATTATCATGGCATTAATCAAAAATCCGGTCGGTGCCAATGAAGTATTACGGACAATTCTTTACGAAAACGATGACGTCAACCTCCTGGTAGCCATCAATGACAAAATTGCCGACGGTACTGATGTTTCATGGCTTTGGGATGTAGATTTTGAACAGCTGGGTTTAGTAAAAGATAGCTTTTCCAGTCTCTATGCATCCGGCTTGAGAGCATGGGATATGGCTGTTCGCTTTAAATACGCAGGATTCGATCCCGGACAGGTTACTGTTGAGGAGAACACTGAAAGTGCCGTCAAATCAGCCCTGGAAGTAACACCTCCGGACAGCAAACTGTTTATTCTGCCCAGCTACACTGCCATGCTTGCAATCCGGCGAACTTTAAACAGAATGGGCCTTGGCAAACCCTACTGGGAGGAATAATCATGGCCGGTATTAAAATATATCACCTCTATCCCGAACATCTAAATCTTTACGGAGATCGGGGCAATATGATTGCGCTGTGCCGCAGAGCCGAATGGCATAATATTAGCATCGAAGTAATTCCCGTAAAGCCCGGGGAAAAAATGGCTTTTTCTCACTGTGACTTGCTTTTTATGGGTGGCGGCCAGGACAGCGATCAGCAAATGGTCGCAGAAGATCTAAAAAAGCGCAGCAGTGAATTAAGTTCTGCGGTAGAAGACGGTATGGTTATATTTGCTGTCTGCGGCTCGTACCAATTGCTCGGTTCACACTATACAACCGGCAGCGGGGAAAAAATAGGCGGACTGGAACTAATCAATTTATACACAGAAGCCGGAATTAAAAGGCTAATCGGCAACGCCGTAATTAACTGTTCCCTGTGGAATCCAACGAAAACGCTGGTCGGATTTGAGAACCATGCCGGTAAAACTTACCTTGGGCCGGAGCTGCAACCTCTGGGTCAGGTTATGATCGGTCAAGGCAATAACGGCACCGATAAAACAGAAGGTGCCGTTTACAAAAATGTAATCGGCACCTATCTACATGGCTCACTTCTGCCTAAAAACCCCTGGCTTACTGACTACCTCCTGGAAAAAGCCCTTGCTTACCGTGGGCAAGACTTTCACCCAACCACCCTTGATGATTCCTTGGAACAGCAGGCTCACAATGCTTTCATTAAGCTGGCCGGTTCCAAAAAACATAAAAGGCTGGGCACGAGGGCATAAAACAAACTATACCTAATAAAGCAGCTAGATCATGTATTCAATATCAGCTTCTTCAAGTAGCGATTGAACCAGTTCGTTAATAACAGCCGGCACCTGCTGCTCGATCATTACTTCTTCTACTTCTTCACTTACATCTTCAAAATCAATTTCTTCTGCCTCCCTGCGATCGGTAACTTCAATAATGTGAAAACCAAAAGTGGTTTCCACAGGCCCACCGACTTCACCTGTTTCAAGTGAAAACGCAGCTTCCTCAAACTCATCAACCATCATTCCACGACCAAAAAACCCGAGGTCTCCACCATCATCCTTATTAGAGGCATCTGTGGAATACTCCGCAGCTAAATCGGCAAAATCTTCACCTTCGTCAAGCAGGGCCATTACTTCATCTGCTTCTTCCTGGCTTTCAACAAGGATATGCCTGGCTTCTACTTCTTCTTCAGTCTCGAAGAGATGACGGTTTTCTTCAAAAAATTCTTTCGCTTCTTCCTCTGAAAGATCTATCTCTTCCATGGCCACTTTACGAACCAGCAGGTTAAGACGAGCATCTTCACGAAAAGCATTCATGCTGATCCCATACTGTTCAAGAATCATCTCAAACTGTTCTTCATCACCCTGGAAGCTTTCATCAATAATGTTCTTTATTTCTTCTTCCAGCTCATCTTCACTGACAGAAATTCCTTCATCTTCTGCCAGCTGCATAATCAACTTCCTGGTTATAACCTGATCAAGGACTTCCCGTCCTCCCTGGGCGTACATCGCTTCAAAAAGCTCATCACGGTTTATTTCTTCTCCGTTTACAGTTGCAACTACTTCACCCGTCTCCTCTGCAGGTCCTTCTGAAGGCTGCTGAATTACCATCACGATCAGAATAATTACTGCCACTGCAAGCACAGCGATAACTCCCAGCAGAATCTGTGGCTTTGCCATTTCCTGCAGACGCTCACCGGCAGGCTTTTTATCTTGCTCCATTAATTTCACCCCTCTTATTTTCCCTTAGACTAAGGAATTATCTTGTTCATAGGAAATTCAAGAATACCCTCTGCCCCGGCATCCTGTAATTCACAGATTAAAGATCTTACCTTCTTCTCATCAACAACAGTTTCAACAGCTACCCACTCATCAGCACAAAGATTGGAAATTGTCGGCTTGCGAAGTGCGGGGAGAAGATCCACTACCCGCTCAAGATTACTGCTGTGAACATTCATTTTCAGCATTACTTTTTGCTCTGCCAGCAGTGCACCCTGCAAGAGAGTTATCATCCTCTCCACTTTTTTCTTCTTCCAGGGATCACCATAGCTCTGATGATTCATAATAACCCTGGGTGTTGAAACCAGGATTGTTTCAATTATTCTAAGCTGATTTGCTTTAAGAGAACGCCCTGTTTCAGTCAATTCAGCAATTGCATCTGCCAGGAGAGGCGGCTTAACTTCGGTTGCACCCCATGAAAAGGAAACTGAAGCATTTACACCTTTCCCTTCCAGGTAACGCTTAGTGCTTTCAACCAGTTCAGTGGCAATGCGCTTGCCTTCAAGATCTTCCGCTTTCTGTATGTCAGAATCCTGTGGCACCGCTAATACCAGCCGGACCGGCCTAAGGCCCCTTTTTGAGTAATGCAGATCGGTCAGTTCCCTGACATCGGCGGCTGTTTCGTTAATCCAGTCCTTCCCGGTCAATCCGACATCGAGGACCTGATCTTCCACATATTTTGGAATCTCCTGGGCGCGCATCAGGACACAGTCAATTTCCTCATCGTCTATGTAGGGATAATATGAACGATCCCCGATTTGAATATTATAGCCTGCCTTTTTAAACATATCCAGGGTAGTGTTTTGCAGGCTGCCGGCAGGCAGGCCGAGCTTTAACTTGTTCATGATTTTCGCTCCTTTTGTTTTTTTAAGTAACTGTTCAGCTATATTTTATTTTACGTTCGCTTCAGGCTTTGCTAAAACGGTATTTTCATGGCTGCACTTTAGGCTCACTTCAGTTTTATTAAGCAAGACTATAGCAGATACGAATATACATAAGTTAGCACGTCAGGTCACCACTGTCAAACTTAAAATGGTTTATTTTGCTGCCCTGATCAGCTATTACC
>PXBM01000050.1 GCA_003566935.1 Syntrophomonadaceae bacterium
CCGAAACTATGATGCTGGCCCTGGAACAGCAATACAAGCATTACAGCTTAGGCTCTTCCGGGGTAAACCTGGAATCGATACTGCGCACCAGGTATCTTGCCGATGAACATGGCTTTAAGCTTGCTAACTTCCGCAGTTTTAACCGCCCATTAAGTGACGAAAGCTGGCAGCGGCTGCTGCAAACCCGCAAGGAACTGGCCGTTCGCTGAAAACTGTGTTAGAATAAGCAAATAATATAAGATGATGCAGTATTGGAAAGGGTGGTTATAGTGGAGCAAAGCAGCGGTAATAATAAAAAGCAGAAGCAGAATAAACAGTTTGTCAAAGAGATTACGCCCAAGGATGTAGATTATTCGCAGTGGTACATTGATGTAATATTAAAAACAAACATGATGGATTATGCTCCAATGAAAGGCTTTATGGCCATCCGGCCGTTCGGCTATGCTATCTGGGAGAAAATCCAGGAACAGCTGGATCGGCGTTTTAAAGATACAGGCCATGAAAATGCCTACTTCCCCACATTTATCCCCCAGAGCTTACTACAAAAAGAAGCCGACCACGTTGAAGGGTTTGCTCCTGAATTGGCCTGGGTAACCAAAGGTGGAAATGAAATTTTAAATGAACCCCTTGCTGTCCGCCCCACATCCGAAGCAATTATATGCGACTTTTACTCCCGCTGGATTCAGTCCTGGCGTGATCTGCCCGTATTGATCAACCAGTGGTGCAATGTGGTACGCTGGGAAAAATCAACCCGGCCTTTCCTGCGCACTTCCGAATTCTTATGGCAGGAAGGACATACCTGTCACCGGACTGAAGAAGAAGCGGAGGCGGAAACCCTGCAAATGCTAGAAGTATATCGCGAATTCCTGGAAACAGAAATGGCAATTCCTGCCTTAGCCGGCCGGAAAACGGAGCGGGAAAAATTTGCCGGCGCCCTGCGTACTTACTGCGTTGAAGCCCTGATGACCGACGGGCGGGCTTTGCAGGCCGGAACTTCACATAATCTTGGTCAGCATTTTGCTAAAGTATTTGATATTACTTTCCTTGACCAGGATGATCAGCTTAAACATATCTGGCAGACCAGCTGGGGTGTATCAACCCGCCTGGTTGGTGCTTTAATCATGGTTCACGGCGATGATCGTGGGCTAATACTGCCGCCGCGTATGGCTCCGACCCAGGTTGTGATTGTTCCCATACTGAGTAAAAAAGAAAAAGAGCGTGTTCTGGAATCAGTCCGTGAGCTTGAAAATCAGCTGAAGCAGGATTTACGGGTTAAGCTGGACGACCGCGAGGAATACTCACCGGGCTGGAAGTTTAATGACTGGGAGATGAAAGGAACTCCTGTCCGGATTGAGGTTGGTCCTAAGGATCTTGATAAAGGCCATGTTGTAATGGTCCGTCGTGATACGGGTGAAAAAGAATTTGTAAACCGTGAAGAGGTGCCTGCCCGCCTGAAAGAGCTTTTAGAGCAGATTCAAAACGATATGCTCGCAAGGGCGACTGAATTCCGCAAAACCAATACCCGTATCGGAGATGATTATGAGGAGTTTAAACGGTTGATGGAAACGGAGCGCGGTCTTTACCTGGCCCCATGGTGTGGAGAAGATGCCTGTGAGGAAAAAGTTAAGAATGAGACCAAGGCGACTATTCGCTGCCTGCCTTTTGATACTGAAGTGCCTGGAGAGAAATGTTTCGCCTGTGGAGAAAAGGCAGCAGCAGCGGCTTATTTTGCCCGGGCATATTAGGACGGCCGGGATAATATCTATGAAAAAGCAAAAAAAAGAACTGCGAAAAAAAGTAATAAATGAACGAGACCAGCTGACAGAAAAGGATATAGCCGAGAAAAGCCGCCTTATCGGCGAGAATCTTTTTAGCCTGCAGGCTTACCGCAACGCTGAGGCTATTATGTACTTTATATCTTTCGGAACTGAAGTTGACACCATGCCCATGGTTGAAGAGACAATCAGGCAGGGCAAAATTGCCCTTGCTCCAAAACCCCGGCCGCAGGAAAGGGAAATGATTCCTTCCCGGATTCTTGATTGCGATAATGACTTCATCCCCGGCGCTTATAATATACCCGAACCAAAAGAAGATGCCCTTCGACCTTACAACCCGGATCAAATTGATCTTTTAATAGTGCCCGGTGTTGCTTTTGACCTTAAGGGTAACCGTCTTGGTTATGGCGGAGGCTATTACGACCGCTTTTTTGAATTATTAAAACGGGGCACCCCCCTGGTGGCCCTGGTGTTTGACCTGCAGGTGGTGCCCGAAGTTCCCGTAGAAGAATGGGATCGCAGGGTTGATTTAATTGTCACCGAAAAGCGCGTTATCAACCCCGGTAAAACCAATTAGCTTTCTAACTGTCCAACCTGCTTCAGCAGGCAACCAGCAACGGAATGTGACTGAGTAGTTACTTGGAATTTACTATTCAGGTTTAAAAAAACCGTGGAATAATAAGTTCATTATTGTACTGGTGATATGCTCTAGATTATCTTCCTGCTCGTTTACAACTTCCCAGATAAAACGATCTACCAGTAAAATATATGCCTTGGCTCCAACCTGTATATCAAATTCCTTGGCTAAACCTTTTTCCTTTGAATATTCAAAGGAGCGAGCAGAACTTTTTATGAACTGGTCTATAATGCTCTGCCAGTGGTTGGCGATAGAATCAGACTGGCCAAGCGCCTCCTGGTAAACTTTCATAATCGGACGATGCTGTTCTGCCAGGCGGAAAGAAGTCAAAACAAGCTCATAGTAAGCATTGCGTGCTTCTTGCTGGGTTTCCGGAGCAAAGGGAACTTCCAGCAGGTTATAAAACTCGTCAAGGACGTTATCGACAACCTTATTTAATATGTCGTCTTTTCCTTTAAAATGGCTGTAAACGGTGCCATAGCCGACTTTTGCCTGCTGGCTGATTTTTGCAATTGTAGTCTTTGCGTAACCTTCATTTAAAAAAACATCCAGCGCAGTATCTAAAATAAGCTTGCGGGTAATTCTGCTGCGCAAATAACGGCGTGGCCTCCTTGGTGCCTTGTTTTCCACAGTGTAAACAACCTCCTTAAATTGTATAAGTTAAACTATGACGACATTATATCATTTTATAAAAATTTTTACAAAGCACAATTATTGCTTTAAAACGTTTTAATGAGCAGAAAAAAGGACCTTTTGCATTTTAATCATTGATTTAGTATATTGTAAAGGCAGGCGTAAGAGTTTTATCAATAATTTAGGAGAAAGCTATGGCAATATATGCTATTGGTGATATACATCTCTCTCTCGGACAGGATAAACCGATGGATATTTTCGGTCCCGAATGGGAGTTCCATATTGAAAAAATAAAGATCAACTGGGAGGAAACGGTTGGCAAAGATGACCTTGTTATAATTGCCGGCGATATTTCCTGGGCCATGCATCTTTCAGAAGCCTCGGCGGATCTTTTGTGGTTGGCTGAGCTCCCGGGTACAAAACTCCTGGTAAAAGGGAATCACGATTTCTGGTGGAATTCAATTGGAAAGGTACGAACTGCTTTGCCCACCGGCATCTTTGCCCTGCAGAATGATCACTTTATATGGAAAGACTATGTTATATGTGGAACCAGGGGCTGGATTTGCCCCGGTGAAGAAGGTTTTGATAGCGAAGAAGATCAGAAAATTTACCTGCGCGAGGCACAGCGGCTTGAACTTTCTCTGAAGAGCGCTGCCGGTATAGACCGGGCGAATATTATTACTGCTTTACATTTTCCTCCTTTTAGCCGTAAGAATAAACCCAGCATCTTTACCGAACTGTTGGAAAAATACGCGGTTAAAATATGTGTTTTTGGTCACATTCACGACAGCGGCCGGGATTATGTATTCCAGGGCATACGGAATGGCGTGGAATACCGGTTTGTTGCCGCTGATGGGATAGATTTTACGCCGCTGAGAATTGTTTGATCTTTTGTAACTAAACAGGTGCGATATTTTTACTTTTAAAGCAGGATTGAAACAAAAAAAAGAGTAATATTAAAGCAAGGTAAAATAATTAGCAATGGAAGTCAGAAATCCGCAACCAGGAAATTAA
>PXBM01000016.1 GCA_003566935.1 Syntrophomonadaceae bacterium
ACTCCAGGTGCCTGACACCTATCGTTAACTTATTTTGTTAATGGATTGAAAAATCGGATTCCCTCTATATAGCTGCCAGATGAATAATCTTCACTGGCAACTATGGCCACCTGGTTTAGGCGTGCAGTAGCCCAGATCAATGAATCCCAGTATGAGAAACTGTGGTCCTGTACACCCCTGACCGCTTCCATTACTATCATTTCATTTAGCTGTAAAACCGGCCATATCTGGCAAAAATTTTTTATTCTTTTTTCTGCTTGATTTGCGTTCATTTTATCAGGAATTTTCCTGGTAACAGTAACAAAAAACTCAGATAAAACTTGAGCACTGATAACTCCCTGATCAAGTGAAATCAATTGATCCAGGTAAGAAAGAGCTTTTTCTTGTTTATCGGGTTCGGACATATCATAAGCATAAACTAAAATGTTAGTATCAATAAAGACTTTACCTGTCATAGAGATCGTCTCTTTTCCATCTCTTTATGGGCAAATCGCTCTTGCTGCCTTTTCTTTTTTCTTCAATAAACTTACGCTCCTCAAACCATTTTTCCTGGAATTTTCTTGGGTAACTGACTGCCGATTTGTGGCTGTCAAGAGCTTCCCTAACAATTTCAGCTTCTGAAATATTGAAAGTGGCAGCCTTCTTTTTTAAAAGCTGTTCCTGCTGCTTTGTTATGTAGAACTGCTTCCGGATTAATTCACTCATCTCATTCACCTTACCTGTTTTTATACATCACATTATACATTATGACTTAAATTCCAGCAACTATCACTTGCCAGCAACTTTATTATTATTAAAAAGCTGCCCGATTATAGCACCAATTACCGTAATGAGCACCCAGCCAAACCCCGCTTCGGCACCGGGAAACCAACTGCGCAGTGCCCCCAGGCCCGCTTCGCTGCCAAACATGGCTGCATAACCATAAGCGCCCTCAAATATACCCCACCCAAAAGCCGCCAGCGCAGCACCGGCCCTGGCACCCTTTAAACCTGGGGCAATTACTATAAACAGGACCATGACGATAGCAGGCGGATAGATAATATCCAGAATCGGCGCGGTAAGCCTGATAATCTCATCCAGGCCAATCATGCTGATCAGGCCGCTCAAAATAAGGGTTACTGCCGTGCAGGCCACATAGGGCAGCCTTCCACCTGAAGCTTCTTCAAAATAAGAGGCAGTTCCCCCACCCAGTCCCACGGCAGAGGTCAGGGCGGCGAACAGAAGGGCTACATTAAAAATTGCTCCGCCGATCGGACCCCACAATTCCAGGATAATCGTGGCATACAGGCGGGCGTAGGAAACATCTGTGAAAAGTGCCCCGGTGGATGCCCCGACCAGCATCTGGGTAAAATGACTGGTTCCGAGCAGCAGGAAACCAAAGCCGGCGGTGAGAACCAGGTAACGGTTTAAGGTGACACCTGTTAAATTATAGCTCTCCCGCAGCCCCACTATAACCAGGGTGGCAAACATCAAGGCTGCCGGTAAATCCATAGTCTGATACCCATGCAAAAACCCATAGGTAAAGGGATGCTCGGGGAAAAAGGGGGTAACCCGTTCAGCCATAGGTGAAACCAGGCTTTTTGTGACCACCGCTACAATAGTAACAACTAAAACAGGCAGGAGGTATTTGGCAATCTTATCGATGACCTGGCTGCGGCGATAGAGAAACCAGAAAGCTGCAGTGTAATAAACTACAGTGAAAAAAAACAAAGCTGGAAAGGGTGAATGGTCCAGGCCAAGAATCTGGCATATGGCATCCCAGGCTGCTGCGCTCATGCGGGGTATGGCAAACAGCGGACCGAGAACCAGCACAGTCAGCCCACCAAAGATCTGGGCGAACTTTGTGTTCACTGATTTTGAAGCAATTGTAAAAAGGGTTCCTTCTTTTGATACGGCCAGGTAAGCCAGCCAGGGAAATAAGATAGCTGAAATAAATATTCCAAGATAAGTAACAAGTACTGCACTGCCACTCTGCTGGCCCCAGGTGACCGGCCAGAGCATACAGGATCCACCAAAGTGCATAGCAAATACTGAACCACCTACTGCTGCAACAACTAGTAGATTGAGTTTGCGGGACATCTGCTGCTTACTCCCTCTTCGTTGATTGTAATGATTATTATTTTATATGCTTCATAAGACTATTTATCATTTCTACAGAAAATAGCTAACCCCTTTAATGAGCAGAACAATTTGCTATACTCATTATGTACACAAAAAGGTGAGGGTAAATCCCCACCTATAAAGTCGCTCGCTATATTAATATTAATTGTTAAATTGATAGCTCCGGGCAGCCTATGCAAGGGTTAATTTTCTTTCTCCGGCAAATATTCAGACCAGACTAATAAAGCAATGGCAAGCAGGAAGGAGAAACCTATCGGTCCCAATACAGTGTAACCATATAGCGGTCCCGCTAAAATAAAAACAATTGCAATAACCCCAATAAAGCCAAGGCCAAGAATCATGCTTCGATGTGCTTTCATCTAGAAAACTCCCCTCAAAAGAATAGTCAGGCTCTTACTATTATTGAATCATATTCTCAACAGTCAGTAAAGGGCAGTTCGATTCCTGCTTTTACATACGGCCAATTAATACCATTAATAACCAAGTTCCTCGCCTACAATAAGCACATTCAAATCGATACTGCCGGGTTTTCCCTCAATAATTGTAGTTACATTACACATCCGATGAGGGGAACTGCAGTCAGGGCACTGATCAGTTTCCGCGCAGGGGGTATTCTTGTTTAAGCGCCTGGCATTGGGAGGGCAGGCCTTAGTCTTGATGCGCTCCATAGCTGTATCAAGGTTTTCAGTCAGTTTATTTACGCCTACGATAATAAGGACTCTGCGCGGACCAAATACCATAGCTCCAACCCGGTTGCCTGTTCCATCGATATTAACCAGCTTGCCATCAAGGGTTAATGCGTTGGAACTGCAAATATAAAAATCGGCAGTCATGGCTTTACGGCGAATAGCATCCTGCTCTTCCTGGTTAGTGCCATGCCAGTGCCAGAATACGATGCAGTCTTTATTTAAAAGCAGGTTTTCCAGATCTAGCTCCTGAACCGTGATCGAACCTCCTATGCCGACGGTAGAACTATTTGATACCATGGATGATACTTTTTCACGAGCCTGGTCAGCATTATCTACATACTCGGCATAAATGTTACGATCTTTTAATGCTTTAAGAGCTTTATCCACATTGGTTTTGTTATTTGCCACCACAACAAGCCCCTTCCGTGTAGATCATCATTTTTTTATGCTAATGCCTTTAATCATTAATTAGACCAAAACTTGTATATTCCTGCATTTTAGCTGTTTATATTGAAAAAGTGCTGCAAAGCGCAAGAAATCTAGCTAGGATAAGCGGAAAACTGAACCGTCAGGGCCTGCATTAAACCGCTGTAATCTGATACATGGAGGAAAGATTTGCAAAAAATTCCAGCGGCTGACGCTACTTTGAAGTGGCCAAGCTTTAAACCGTATCCATATCTTGACAATGTCGAGCAAAACAGCATATTATAAAAAATAGATAAGCTTTACACGGCAGCGGTGTTTGCAAATTAAAAGAACCTGTAATGAGTGTAGTTAATTACTTTCTGACATCATCGACAAAGTTTAGCATCTTTTGTAGCAAGCACGGAAAAAATGAGTATTTGAGCAGAGGTGAGAATTGTGGTTGCGAAAAGTATCAATAGTTTAACCAAAGGAGAACTGGTAGAAGAATTGGAAATGTTATCAGCCGAGCATACCGCGCTGCTTAAAAGTGCCCGGGCGATATTAATTAACCAGGATTTCAAAACCTCGGCCCGGGAGATTTTTAATTACTGTAAAAATGTAACCGGAGCCACTTCCGGTTATGTGGCCTTGCTTACCCCAGATGGTGCGGAAAATGAAGTGCTTTTTTTAGATTCAGGTGGAAGAGCTTGTAATGTAGATGAAAACTTGCCCATGCCGATTCGTGGTTTGCGGGAAACAGCTTACCGGACCCTGAAAGGAGTTTACGATAATAGCTTTGCAGATAGCAAGTGGATACAATATATGCCCGAAGGTCATATGCGGCTTGATAACGTGCTATTTGCCCCCCTAATCATTGACGAGCATGCAGTTGGGCTGATTGGTTTGGCCAATAAAGAAAATGGATTTACGCAAAGAGATATTGATTTTGTTTCTGCTCTTAGTGATATAGCCGCAGTAGCTTTAAGAAACAGCAGGAACCTGGAAACCCTTCGCTACGTAAGTTTTCATGATCAGCTAACAGGGCTTTATAATCGTCATTACTTTGTAAATGAAATCAAGAGGCTTGAGGGTTCGCGTGATTACCCGATTGCCATTATTATAGCTGATCTGGATAATCTGAAGAAGGTTAATGACACCCGGGGTCATGCAGAAGGCGATAAATATCTACAAGCCTGTGCAACGCTATTTAAAGAAACTCTTCGTGGCTATGACCTGCTGGCCAGGGTTGGTGGGGATGAATTTGCCCTGGTATTAACCCGAACGGATAGAGAAACCGGTGAAACCATAATGAAGAGAATCAAAGGTGATCTAGAAAAATATAATCAGATACATACAGCATTGCCGCTTAGCATTTCGATGGGTATAGCGGTCAGCAAAAGCTCTGACCAGCCGCTGGAAGAGACCTTTAGAGAAGCTGACGGTCTGATGTATAAAGAGAAACTACAGCGCAGAACCTAATAAAGTCAATGGGATAAGTCACAGGGACGTTTAAAACCTTCGTTAGACAGATGGTTTTTATTTTCGATCCGAAGTCAAACAAAACGTTCTCGTAACTGGCTTGTCGGGACTTCTGCGACTTAGAAAAAGCAAAACGTGGAGATCTCTCCCCACGTTCCATTTCTTCTGGTGTCGGGAGGGGGACTTGAACCCCCATGGTGTTAACCACACGGCCCTCAACCGTGCGCGTCTGCCAATTCCGCCATCCCGACATATTAGGCTCTTAACAAGTAAGATTATAAGGGTTTCTTTATATTGCGTCAAGGTATTGAAAGTCATTTACTTTAATATTAGTGGCAACTGCTTTAAATGGTTAAGGTACCTTGCACAAACAATAGCTGCAATTTTATCAATACAGATAAGTGATTGAATCAACCTGTCTGCTTGCCTGTCTCCCTGTCAGCTAAACAATAATTCGACTTCTGCTATAAATTATTGGAAGGTTTTCAAATGTAATATTATTTTATATTGTGCAATTACACAATTTTTATTATAATAATAACTAATTTACTGTACGGTTAAACTATATATACAAGGAGGGCTTAAATTTATAGTGGACAATAAAAACCAGTACCTTTCGAAACCGTGGCTGAAGAACTACCATCCTGATGTGCCTGCCGAGGCAGAAGTGCCGGAAAAATCGCTAAATGACCTTTTTGATGGGGCCGCCCAAAAATACGCCAATCGCACGGCTGTTATTTTTTATGGCAAAAAAATCAGTTTTAAAGAGTTAAAAGATGAGGTCGATCGCTTTGCCACCGCCTTGTCCAAGTTCGGCATTAAAAAGGGAGACAAGGTCGCCCTATATCTGCTGAACAGCCCTCAATACGTAATATCTTATTTCGCCATCTTAAAAGCGGGCGGCACCGTTACCCCGATCAGCCCCGTCTACACCAGCAGCGAAGTCAAACACCAGCTTACTGACAGCGGTGCGCGTAACCTGGTATGCCAGGATATTCTTTACGATAATATTGCCAAGACGGGGATTAAGATGGATCGGGTCTTTTTGACCGGAATCAGCGATTATCTGCCGACAATCAGAAGGATGATCGGTAGAAGTGTCCTGCGCAAAGCTTTCAGCGAACTCGAAGTCCCCACCCCGAAGATTGATGAGAGGGAAGGTTTTTACCGCCTGAAAGATTTGATAAAAAAGACTGAACCCAACCCCCCTACAGTGGAGATAGATCCTGCAGTCGACTTAGCAGTACTTCCCTATACCGGAGGAACAACTGCCCTGCCAAAAGGGGTCATGCTCTCTCACCGCAACCTGGTTGCCTGTCAGAGCCAGGTGCAGGCATCCTGGCCAATCCTTGAAGAAGGCAAAGAGGTGGTCCTGGCCTTCCTCCCCTTCTATCATATCTACGGCCAGGTAGTAGTTATGCTGAACACGATGCTTACCGGCGGTACGATGATTCTTTTTACTACTCCCGATATTGACGACATTCTTTATTCCATGGAAAAGTATCAGGCCAGCACCTTCCTGGGAGTACCTACTTTCTTCGAATACCTCAAGGAGTATGAAAAAACCGACCGGGTTAACTGGAAACGCTTAAAATTGATTATCTGCGGAGCTGACACCCTCCACACAACTACACTTGAAGAGTGGACCAGGCGAACCAATAGTGTAATTACCGAAGGTTTCGGGATGACTGAAACCAGCGGTGTAAGTCATGTCAACCCGATGGGCAGCAGTAAACCCGGTTCATTCGGCCTGCCCCTTCCCAACGTCACTGCTGCCATAATTGACCCTGACACAAATGAATTTTTACCGGTCGGCGAGACAGGTGAAATGATTCTGCACGGCCCGAACATAATGCAGGGCTACTGGAACCGGGATGAAGACAACAAAAAGATTTTTCTCGATGTCGATGGCAAGCAGTTCATGAAAACCGGCGACCTTATCCGCATGGATGAGGAAGGTTATTTTATCTTCTACGACCGGACCAAGGATTTAATTAAGTATAAAGGCTATTCTGTTTTTGCCAGGGAGATTGAAGAAGTTCTCTACAAGCATCCCCAGGTAAAGGCTGTCGGAGTTATCGGTGTTCCTGATCCAAAGGTCGGGCACTACATCAAGGCAAATGTGGTCTTAAATCCTGAAGCCCGCGGCAAAATTTCCGAAGAAGATATCATCAACTATTGCAAGGAGACCCTGGCTCACTATAAAGTCCCGAGAGTATGCGATTTTCGCGGTGAGCTGCCAAAAACGGATGTGGGTAAAATATCGCGGCGCGAACTGCGGGAAGAAATGGACGAGGAGGTCTAGAATTGGACAAACCATTTTTTGAAGTCGAGAACCTGACTAAGAGCTTTGGCGGGTTAACCGCAATCAATGATGTTAGTTTCCAGGTAGCCCGTGATGAAATGGTCGGCCTGATCGGCCCCAATGGAGCAGGAAAAACCACCTTGGTGCGCCTGATAATGAGCATTTTAAGGCCGGACAGCGGTTCGATACGACTGAGAGGCAAGGATATTACAAATATGCGCACCTGGAATGTCGTTTCAGAAGGTATTGCCGGTACTTTTCAGACTACCCGCCCCTTCCGGCGGCTGCCGATTATTGCCAATGTGATGGTTCCCTGCCTCGGCCCGCGCACGTCGAAACGCGGCGAGTGGGTCAAAAGGGTCGAAGCCAGAGCCATGGATGCCCTGGAATTTGCCGGGATATCCGACCTGGCCATGGAGCCTGCATCTCGCCTTTCCCAGGGGGATTTGAAACGGTTGGAAGTAGCCCGCGCTATTGCCACCGAACCGGAACTGCTGATTTTGGATGAGCCTTTCGGGGGCCTTACTCCCACTGAAACTGAGCTGATGGCTAAATCAGTGCGCCGTCTGCACAAGGGTGGACGCTTCGGCCGCCTGCACAGTGAAGGCGCGGCAATGATTATTATTGAACATAAACTGCACGAGTTGATGAAAATCGTCGATCGGGTTATAGTGATGCACTTTGGCAAGGTAATCGCTGTCGGCACTCCGGATCAGATCATTAATAATGAAGAAGTGATCGAGGCTTATATCGGCAAGGAGGTGGGCTAGGTGCTGCTGGAGGTAAAAAATCTGACTGTATCTTATGACACAGCAATGATCTTAAACGATGTCAGCATGTCTGTTGAAAGCGGTAAACTGGTCAGTCTTGTCGGGCCAAACGGAGCGGGAAAATCTACTTTCATCCGGACAATTACCGGTTTGGTCCGCTGGGAAAGAGAAACCCTCAAGGGCACGCGTTACGGCGACATAAAGATTGAAGGCGAAATCACTTTTAATGGTGAACGGATCGATAAACTTCCGGCCCACGACATTGTAAAAAGAGGGCTGATTCACTGCCCGGAACGGCGACGCCCCTTCACAGAGATGTCGGTATTTGAAAACCTGATGGCCGGAGCTTACCTGATTAGCGACAAAAAACAGCTTCATCATAATTTAGATGATGTTTATAGTATTTTCCCGGTCCTTAAGGAGCGCAGCAGTCAGATCTCGGGAACGCTTTCTGGAGGCGAGCAGCAGATGCTGGCGATCGGCCGCTCTCTTATGGTCAAGCCGCTTTTGCTTTGTATCGATGAACCTTCAACTGGCCTGGCTCCTCAGATCAAACAGCTCGTGTTTGATAAAATCAAAGAGATTCAGGCCCTGGGTATGACCATTTTACTGGTGGAACAAGATGTCAGCATGACTTTTACCATGGCCGACTACAATTACATTCTTTCTCACGGCAAGATCGTCAGCAAGGGATCCAGTGAAGATTTGCTGAAAGATGAAACAATACGCCAGTCCTACCTCGGGTTGTAGCTCTAGGAAGAGGAAGTTGTAAACAGGTATCCGATTTCAGGAGCGTACTGAAGGTTAAAAAAATAAGCCTGGTCTGAAAGCAGGCTGACACATCAAAATGAATGCCAGGGTTTCGATACCCTGGCATTTTTACGGACAGCTAGATCAGGAAAAAACTTTACACCGGTATGCGGTAATTAAACAGCCGGTTTTTTAAAACCATCTTAAGCCCGCCATACTTCAGGTCTGAAGAATACTGCCCTGCAATGGCTGACGCAGCTTCCTGTATCCTGTGTCCTGAATTGTGCTCTACCCTTACGGGTTCTAACCTCTGCACTAGGTTCTAACTTCTGCGCTAAAAGATCTGAGCTCTGATTTCCTTTTGACGATCAGCGCATCTCAGAATAGCATACGCGGCATTCTTTCCGGTTGAAAGCGTTGCGCACTTTACAGCGCGGGCATTCGCGTTCCAGTTTGTCGCGGATAAAAGTAGTAATACCCTCCGGCATCACTCGCAGCACCATAAGTACAATCAGGGCAAAGATCAGCATGCGGTATTCGGAAGCCGCCCTTAAGACTTCAAGAGTCGGGAAAAGGATAAAGACTCCGACAACTGCACCGTAGATGGTCGCTATGCCGCCGAAGATGGTCCAGATAATAGCCTGGAAAGACATTAAAACAGCCAGCATTGATGGTCCGGCGATCCGTAAAAAATGAGTGTATAGACCGCCGGCAATACCGGCAAATAAACCGCTCAGGCAAAAAGCGAGCAGTTTGAACTTGATGGTATTGATACCGGAAGCACGAACAGCAATTTCGTCTTCCCTTATAGCATGAAAGATAATCCCGATTTTTGAATCAGTAATCTTCCACATGATATAACATAGAACCAGCATGAGAACTACTGCTATATAATACTCATGGATCCGCAAGGATGCCAGGCGGGTAATGCCTGATATGCCCAGTTCGCCGCCAAAGAAACCCGGGAAAACAAAGATAATTCCCATGAGCATAATCGGAAATGCGAGGGTCGCCAGGCCCAGGTAAGGACCCTTGAGGCGCAGACAGGGTATGCCTACCAGGAGACCTACCAAAACGGCAGCGAGAGCTCCAATAGGGATAGTCACAAAGGGAGGCCACCCGAGGCGCAGGTTCAGTAAGGCTGTCGTATAGGCGGCAACACCGAAAAAGAGGGCGTGACCAAAGCTGACCTGGCCGACAAAACCGGACAGGAGATCCCAGCTGGCCGCAAATATTGCAAAAATAGAGGCTATGGCCAGGATGCGCAGGATATACATATCCTGGGTCAGAAGGGGCATCAGCAGCAGCGCAAGGACAAAAACCACGGCAATGACACGCGTGGGCAGAACTAAGATTTCATTACGTATGTAGCGCATGGACATTCTTATTACAGCCATTGATTTATCGCTCCCCTTCCATGTAGACTCCATATAAGCCTTCGGGACGGACTACTAATATGACCAGCATAATCGCCAGGGCAATCGCCACTTTCAAAAAGGATCCCCCGGGCATCGTGAAAACAACGGTAACTTCGATAAAAGCCAGGATCATGGCCCCGATAAAGCTGCCCTTGATACTGCCCAGGCCGCCCAAAATAACAATGGCTAAAACCAGTACCAATGGGTCGAGCCACATGTGCGGTTCAAGAGTGTAAAGGGGAGCGACCATTACTCCGGCTATTGCAGCCAACCCGACTGATATAGCCATCGTGGCGGCAGCAATCCGCGCTACATTCATACCCATCAGGTTTGCAACTTCACGATCCTGGGCCGATGAACGAATCGCTACGCCAAGGCGTGTTTTCATCAGCACAAGCCAGACTGCTACCAGCGATAAGCTGACAACACCGATGGTCAGCAGGTACTGGTAGGATATGCGAATGCCCATCGGGCTGATATAGCCGGATACAATACTTGAAACTCCGCGGTAATGCCCGCCGAAGATGATCAGGATCAGCTCCTGAAAAACCAGGGCTACTGCCACGGTAATAATCAATACTGCTGTTTCATGTTCCCTGATTGGCTCCATAAACACATAATAAACAAAGACGCCGATCAAGGTGACAATCACGATCGACAGCGGAATAGCAATTATAGGATGAAAGGCCATGGAAGTGCCAAAATAAAAAACGGCGTATGCCGCCAGCATAAAAAAAGCAGTATGAGCAAGGTTGATAATCCTGGCCGCCCCGAAAATCAGGGAAAACCCGACGGCCAGCATAGCGTAAACTGCACCGTTCATTAATCCATAAACAAGAATATCACTTAGCATAGCATATTCCTCTCGTAAATAACGGGATATATGTTTCAACCCGGGGAGCCCTTTTGAAAGGGCTCCCCGCTTCAGCTATATTTCCTCCAAATGTAGTTCAAACCGTTACTGCTGTTACTCCCTCCACTGCTCAAGAACGTGCGGTGGAAGTTGATAGGGAACCATACCTTCATGGCCAACTACCAGGTCGGGAGCATTTTCTGGATCGGGCTGCCATTCAATGGGCCAACCTGCTCCCAAGAGCTCGCCATCCTGCCACTGGACACCTAGTGCTGTTACGAAACCGGGGCCAAAGGTAACATCGTGGTTTTCATCAAATACGAAGCGCCCGGCAGCACTGATCCGATCGGTTTGCTCCATCTCTACAATTACGGCATCTGTATCGAGAGTGCCTGCCCGCTCAGCAGCCTCGGTCAGGATATAAACAGCGCTGTAAGTATCGGCATTATAGTTGGGCAGCTGCCCGTATAAATCAACAAATTTCTCTATAAATGGAATTGTCTCCGGGGTTATTTCTGTGTTTTGGGCAAAAGTCATCAGGGTGTAATCATAATCACCGAAACCGTCAGTTGCCGGGTAATAACCCGACTTCTGGGCCTCTACGTTAATACCAACAGATGCTGCCGGTATTTCCAGCTCACCCCACTGCCTGCCATAAGGAATGCCTACCGGACCGGAAAATATTGTATAAATAATTTGGGCACCGGAAGCCTCGATACCGCGCAGCTCTGTAGTAACATCAGATGCAGTAGCAGAAGGTCTGAAGGTCCCTACAAATTCCAAACCAAGGGTCGGGAAAATCTGGGGAGCCATTTGAACCAGGGCTTCGTTCCATTCCAGCGCCTCGGCCAGGATGGCAACCTTGGGCTGCTCAATGCCCAGTTCTTCGCGCACAGCCATCGCCACCTCATTGAGCATCAGGATAGTTACCGTAACAAGGTCGGTTGACTTAATCGGAGTTACCCGGAAAAGGTACTTCCAGGTATCGTAATCTTCGTCAATACGGCCTTCAAGCAGCTCATTGGTAGCAGCACCGCAAATTACAAATATTTTCTGGTAATCCTGTGCAACCAGGTCGGTATAAGGCATCACTGCCTCGGTGCGGAACCCGCCGATCAGGAAGTGAGGATCCTCGGAAATAATAACATTTTCCACCGCTGATACGGCACCGAGCGGATCCATAATTTCATCTGTTTCTACCTGGATTAAGCGGACAGAGTAGGTTTCATCACCAATAGTTACTCCACCATCTTCATTAATCTCGTTCATAGCCATTTCAGCTCCCCACCACATCATTTCACCCTGGATGTTGGTCATAGGGCCGGTAACGGCAATTTTAATTTCACCATCAAATTCCACAACTTCTTCATCTTCATCTACATCTTCATCTACATCTTCATCCGGAGGCGGAGACACCTCTTCTTCTTGATCTACAGGCGCACAGCCCATTGCTCCAAAAACCATAGCTAACGCTAAAACTATTACAGCGATAAATAGCAGTTGATTTTTCAATCACTTTACCTCCTCTTTCATTTTTGTTTACTTGCTAAATCGGTAAAGAAAACAAACAATAGCTGGTCATTGCCTGCAATTATCACCCCTCTTTTTTTATGGGAGCCAGAATATTATTTATAGGCAGAATTATACCACAGTTGGTTACTTTTAACAATATTCTCATTATTTTTTCAGAGCTTTTTTCAGGGCATTTTTTCAGAGCTGACACATAAAATATTTATTAACCGCTTATAAGGGTTTTAATTTGGCTTTACCGCTTCTTATACTTAAATTTATTGATGCAACCACAAGTATTTATGCCTTCACGTACCCTCCAGTTAAATAAAATCATTAAACAGTTAAAGGTTTTTCCGCGCTTAAAGAGAAACTATTAGAAACTACAAAAGAAATAAGCGTGAAGAGTAGAAAGACATGTTAATCCTGTTTGCCCAGGGAGGCCATATCAGATGAGCCAGGATCCGAAGTCCAAGCTTCTACTTACTGTTCCCGATAAAATAACAGACCATGATCACTGCTTTCTGACAGGCAATGAGTATATATCACTTCCTGAAATCTACAGGGACGGCAGTATTTTGAATGTCAATTTTCTGCATTACCAGCACAAAGGCTTGCTTGAATTCAGCGGAAACAAAGATTCACCACTTTTTACCCCATTTTTGAAAATTAATGAAGACACCATAGATATAAAAGGCTTTTCTGCATGGGAATATAAGCTGGACTGGCTGCCCCATTTCTCCTTTGCTACTGAAAGCGGTATCACTTTAACAGCTGAAATTATCGCTCCACCCGGTTTCAAAGGTTTCTATTACACGCTGAAGCTGCAGAACAGCGGCACAAAAAAGGCGGACTTACAGGTCGGCTGGCAGGGTTGTTGGGATAGTTTTAACTATATAATTTTCAACCGCAGGACAATTGATGGCAAGAAAACTATGGCTTACAAACGCTGGACCGGGAGTGTCGTTCTTGAGGCTTTGTCAGGCCCACCATTGGCCGGCCTGGCCATGGCTGCCGAACCTGAAGCACAGTGGCATCTGGATAGTGATAATACCCGTTTCTCTGCAGTTCATGAGTTGCAGCTCGAACCGGGAGTTAGTTTCGAAACAACACTTTATGTCACAGTAAATCTTGAAGCAGACGGGGCCAGCACAACCAATGTAGATATGCGAAGACATGGCAGTGAAACCCTGCGAAAAAATACCAGCACCTGGTTAGAAAGCAGGCGCAGAAAAATAGATAATTTGAAATTAAGCGGTTTAATGAACAGGAACATGTTTTTCTCATATTATTTTGCTACAGCCAGGGCCCTTGATAATGATAAACTGGTCCTGGTAACATCCCGTAGCCCACGTTATTATGTCAGCGCCGCTTACTGGAGCCGTGATGCCCTGTTGTGGAGCTTCCCGGGAATTATGATGGCCGACCAAAATACGGCCAAAGAGCTGCTCCTAACTGCTTTCACCAGGCATATTGACAATGCAGGAGACCATGCCCACTACATAAACGGTACGATTCTTTACCCGGGTTTCGAACTTGACCAGCTTTCCGCTTACTTCCTGGCCTTGAAACATTACCTTGACCAGGGTGGAGACAAAGAGATTCTTAAGGAAGCAGCTTTTCAAAATGGGCTTAATATCCTGGCTGAAAAAGCCTTTTCCTGTTTTGATCCTGAATCTGGACTGTTCAGTACTTTTCTTGACCCGTCAGATGACCCGGTATACTTTCCTTACCTTACTTATTGTAATGCCCTATTGCAGTGCGCTTTTCGTTTTCTGGGAAAACTGCAGACAGAAGAGTTCTGGCAGCATAAAAGCGATTTTGCTATCCTGGCCCAGGAACTGGAGCAGGCCATTTATGAAAATTGTACGGTGAAAGGACCTTTCGGAATAATGTTTACCTGGGCTGTTGATGGCAAGGGCCGCTTTTCTCTCTATGACAATCCACCTGGAAGTTTGCAGCTGCTGGCTCATTACGGTTTCTGCTAGGTAGACGACAGGGTCTTCACAAACACGGTCCACTGGATCCGCTCTTCCAACAACAAACATTTTCACCAGGGACAAAACTTTGAAGAAGCGGGATCCATTCATGCTGAAAACCCCTGGCCGCTGGCTGCCTGTAATGATCTTCTGGCCTGCAATGCCGGGGCTGAAGACTTTTTTAAACGTGCTGAAATGGACAACGGTTTTTTCTGTGAAACAATCGATCCGGAGACCGGGCAGGTATCTACGGGGGCAGCTTTTGCCTCAGCTGCTGGGTTTCTTGCTTATGCTTTGGAAAAAGCAATAAGTTGATTTTATCTCTGACACCTTTTCATCTTATTATGATTGCAGGAGGGGAGTAGTTGGATGAACCAGGTTAAGCAGCTGCCATTTTGGGGGAAAATTATCTACGGAACTGGATCAGGTGGCTTCAGCCTGATTGACAGGATTTTAATTACCTGGCTCTTTTATTATTACATCACCAGCCCTCTTGAAGGTGTAGAAGCCCTGATGCCTCCCTTTGCTTTCGGTATTATCATGTTTTTAGGACGGGCTATCGATGCTGTTGCCGACCCTGTAATTGCACGCTGGTCGGATAATCACCAGGGAAAAATGGGACGTCGCTTGCCTTTCATGCTATTTAGCGGGGTCGCTTATGCCGCTGTATTTATAGTGCTTTTTTATCCACCAGTAGCCGAAAACTCACCACTAAACAGTGTCTTCCTGGCAGTTATGCTGGGGCTCTACTTCACCCTCTTTACGGCTTACGTTTGCCCCTATCTGGCCCTGCTGCCGGAACTGGCGCGCACGGCAAAAGACCGGGTTGACCTGGCCACCTTCCGGGCGATCTTTATGCTGCTTGGAGTTGGCATTGCGTTAATCGGTTCCGGTATTTTGATCGGCATGTTCAGCTTTCACGGCATGGTCTGGATCATGGCATTTCTCGGTCTTATAATGTTGTACTTACCCATGTTAATTAAAGAAAGGGATTATGCCGAGGCCAAACCGGCCACTTTAGGGCTGACTGAAGCAATCCGCACCACTTTTAAGAACCACGCTTTTGTGATTTACCTGATCGGCAATGTTACTTTCTGGCTCGGTTTTAATATTATTACCTTAAACCTGCCTCTCTATGTGACAATTCTGCTGGGTGGCACCGAGGATGATACTTCCATATATTTCGGTTTAGCTTTCGTGGTAGCTTTAATTTTCTTCCCCGTGGTCAATATCCTCTCAAAAAAGATCGGCTTGAAAGCAGTAATGATGTTCGCCCTCGTTGCCTTTTTAGTATTACTGCCCCTCTTTTATTTCCTGGGACAGCCCATGCTTGGTTTAACGCCGGAGGTTTTTGGCTATATTTTAATGGGGCTGGCCGGCCTGCCCCTGGCTGTAATCTTTATAGTTCCCGATGCGATTGTGGCTGAAGTTTCCGACCTTGAGATAAAGCTGTCCGGCCAGAGGCGTGAAGCAATGTATTTTGGGGCACAGGGTTTTATATTGAAATTGGCCATGGGCTTGTCTACGGTTATAACCAGTGCTTTGCTGCAGTTTTTCGGCAGCACTGCCGCAGAACCGCTTGGTATTCAGCTGACCGGACCAGTTTCAGCGGTATTTATACTGGTGGGAGTAATTGTCTTTACCCGTTACCCGGAAAAGGAAGTCCGTGCATATCGCAGATAAAATAGAACTTAATAAAGTGAAAATTAACTCTGACACCTTTTTCACTTTTTTTTGGGGGTGGTTGTGATGACTGAGAATCCAGCCCTGGAGAGGGCGCGTAAATACCTGGGAAAGTATAATCTTGAACTAATACCGCGGGAGCATGAGAAGACAACCAAAACTTCGGCTGAAGCGGCAGAGGCTTTAAATGTTGAGCTGGGGCAGATTGCCAAGTCGATTCTCTTTCGTTCCGGGCAGCAGTATGGTCTGTTTGTGGCAGCGGGTGATATTAAAATCTGCGATAAAAAGGTGAAGAAGCTGCTTGGCGGCGGCAGGGCTAAGATTGCCAAGCCAGATGAGGTTGAAGAGATCACCGGTTACCGCGTTGGCGGGGTCTGCCCTTTTGATATTGATAAGAATGTGCCGATTTACCTGGATAGTTCAATGAAGAGGTTTGACGTGGTATATACCTCGGCCGGCACCCCTCATTCCCTGCTGCCGATTTCATTTGAACAGCTGAAGATGGTTACCGATGGTATGGTGGCAGATATAGAAAAAGACTAAAATTATTTATTCAAGTAAATTGCCGGGAAGTATCGCCTGTACAGGGCCGGGTTTTTGTCGCGCCAGGGGTCATTACGGCGCAGCTCGTGGAGGGCTTCGAGATCGAGATCGGCAACAGCCAATGCCTCGCGGTCATGTGGCTTCACTTCGGCCAGCACACCGTCTTTTTGCTCGGTTAGTTCGAGAGGAGCATAGATCCCTGATTTGCCGCTAAAGGTTAAACCGGCGATACTACCAACCAGGGCACTTTTAACCCCGTAAAGGCGGCTCTCCTGCACCCTGGGCCAGATTCCGCGCAGGGCCAGCCAGTAGTTATACTCTTCCTGGTTGGCAATCGGCAG
>PXBM01000231.1 GCA_003566935.1 Syntrophomonadaceae bacterium
AGTATATGGCAACTCCTCCTCCTGAAGGACCGGCTCTGTTGTCGGAAAGGTCATTACCACTGATCAAAGGCGAGGAGTTAGTAAGGAAAATGCCCCCACCAATGTTATTGGCATGGTTGTTAATAACTATATTATCGATAATGTCAGGGCTGGCTTCAAAGAGGGAAAAGGCACCACCATTTTCACCGCTGTTATCGGATATAGTATTACTATCAAAAACAGCCGGGCTATCGCCGTCACCACTGACAGCAACGCCTCCTCCGCTTTTACCGGCAGAATTATTGGCAATTTCATTCCCAACTAACCTGGCGGCTGAATTGGCAACAAAAACCCCGCCGCCACCACCTGTGGATAAGTTGTTAACAATCCTGTTTCCTTCTATTAAAGGGGCTGATTCGTAAGTTAAAATACCGCCACCTCGTTCAGCAACATTATCAACCAAAACATTCTTGGTTATAGTGGGTGAACTGCCGTTAAGAATGATGATCCCTCCACCGTAAAGTGAAGGAATCTCCTGCAATTCTCCTTCAATTTCGAACTCTAAAATTTCCATATTACCACTACCACCGGTTATAGTAAACCCGCTTAAAACGGCTGCTTCAGTTTCCCCGTTTTTAAATGAAACTACTGAATCCACGCCGCCTGCATCAATTATCGTTTCGTCAACAATTTCCGGATCATCAGGATCCGTGCTGCGTATGGTTATATTTTTCCCCTGAAAATTAATTCTTTCATTATATGTACCCGGCCTGACAACAATTTCGTCGCCATCCGCTGCAGCCTCAATCGCCTCTTGGATGGTTTCAAAATCATTTGGAACCATCAGGGCTCCTTCAACGGACTCTTCCTCCCCATTACAGGCAGAGAGCACTCCTGCAAGAGCCAGGGACAATACTGCCAGCAAAATATAATATAACAGATGCTTTTGCTTGTATTGCGTCATTAACTAATAACCCTCCATTCAGCCTTAAATAAGTAATTATGATAAAGGTTTTCAGGTGGCTTGATATCCTGAAAACCCTTTCCTGATGGCCGTGAAGAGCTTTATGCTCCTGGTTTTTAAAAATAACCAGCTGTTTTTTTTTCAGCTTCACGACCTCGCAGGGGTATTATAGCAAATAGCGATCTATAAGGCAATAGCGGCAGTTCGTGGATTGTAAAATGGCCAATAATCAAGGCTGCAGGCCACTTCCGCCTTATTTTATACTTGTCATATAGAAAATATCGTATTGACAGCACAGCTAATTTATAGTAACTTAAACTTAGTAATCATTACAAACACAAACAATTTACAATATTTAGATGGTAGGGCTGTATTATGAACCTCTCACATAAAAATATTTCAGGGAAATTATCAGAGCATAATATACGCCCATCCTTCCAGAGAATCAAAGTATTGGAGTATTTGATGCAAAACCAGTGTCACCCTAGCGCGGAGCAGATATTCAACGAACTGCAAAGTGTCATCCCCACCTTATCTAAAACAACTATTTATAACACCTTGAACAGGTTAGCAGATGTAGGGCTGGTAAAGGTGTTGAACATAGAAGACAATGAAGCCCGCTATGACATCATAACCGAGAATCACGGACACTTTAGATGCGTAGAATGTGGTACAATTTACAATTTTGAGGTAGATGTTGATACGGTGGATGCCAAAGAATTAAACGGGTTTATTACTACCGACAGGAATGTATATTTTAATGGTATTTGTCAAAAATGCCTTTTAAATATAAATTACAACAAGCGAAAGGAGTATGTTTCATGAGCGAAGAAAGCAAATGCCCTGTAACAGGGATGAGCAAAAAAAGAGTCGCCGGTGGCGGCACAAGAAACAGGGACTGGTGGCCAAACCAGCTGAACTTGAAGATGCTGCACCAAAACCCCGAGTCAAGAAACCCCATGGGTGAGAAATTTAACTATGCTGAAGAATTTAAGAAACTCGATCTGGAAGCTGTAAAAAAAGACTTGCATGATTTGATGACAAACTCGCAGGATTGGTGGCCGGCCGATTACGGTCACTACGGAGGCTTGTTCATCCGCATGGCCTGGCACAGTGCCGGCACATACCGCATGGGCGACGGCCGCGGAGGAGGAGGATCCGGCAGCCAAAGGTTTGCCCCCCTGAACAGCTGGCCTGATAATATCAACCTAGACAAGGCCCGGCGTCTGCTCTGGCCGATCAAGCAAAAGTACGGTAAAAAGATTTCCTGGGCCGACTTACTGATCCTGGCCGGAAATGTATCCATGGAGTCGATGGGTTTCAAAACATTTGGCTTTGCCGGTGGACGTGAGGATATCTGGGAGCCTGAAGAAGATGTTTACTGGGGTGCCGAAGAAGAATGGCTCGGTGATAAACGTTACAGTGGCGAACGGGATCTTGAGAACCCCCTAGCTGCCGTGCAGATGGGTCTAATTTACGTAAACCCGGAAGGTCCAAACGGTGAACCGAATGTGCTCGCTTCAGCTACAGACGTTCGCGAAACATTTAAGCGCATGGCCATGAATGATGAGGAAACTGTTGCCCTGGTCGCCGGCGGCCATACCTTTGGCAGATGCCACGGTGCAGGCAGCCCTGAATATGTTGGGCCTGAGCCCGAAGCTGCCCCTATTGAAGAACAGGGTCTGGGCTGGAGAAACAGTATGGGTACAGGTAAAGGTGAAGATACAATATCCAGCGGTATAGACGGAGCCTGGACACCAACCCCGACCAAATGGGATAACGCCTACCTGGAGGTTCTCTTTAAATATGATTGGAATCTCGTCAAGAGCCCTGCGGGTGCCTGGCAGTGGGAACCGGTTAACCCTGATGAAGAAGACCTTGCTCCTGGAGTCCAGGACCCTGGCAAAAAAGTAAAAACCATTATGACCACGGCTGATCTTACCCTGAAGATGGACCCCATCTACAGGCCAATTGCTAAACGTTTCCTGGAAAACCCTGACGAATTTGCCGATGCCTTTGCTCGCGCCTGGTTTAAACTGACCCATCGCGATATGGGTCCACGTTCACGCTATCTCGGCCCGGAAGTTCCAGAGGAGGAGTTGATCTGGCAGGACCCGGTGCCCGAGGTCGACCATGAACTGGTTAGCGAAGATGATATTGCGGAACTCAAGGGCAAGATTCTTGACTCTGGATTATCAATTCCCGAACTGGTCAAAACCGCCTGGGCTTCGGCCTCTACCTTCCGCGGTTCCGATATGCGGGGCGGTGCAAACGGAGCACGTATTCGCCTTGAACCGCACAAGAACTGGCAGGCCAACGAACCGGAAAAACTGGAGAAGGTCCTCCAGAAACTTGAGAAAATTCAAGATGAATTCAACAGTGCACAATCAGGTAACAAAAAAGCCTCCCTAGCCGACCTGATTGTTTTGGCCGGTTGCGCAGGTGTGGAGAAGGCAGCAAAAAATGCCGGTTTTGATGTAACTGTACCTTTTGCACCGGGCCGGACAGATGCTTCCCAGGAACAAACTGATAAAGTTGCATTTTCAGTTCTTGAACCTAAAGCAGATGGTTTCCGCAACTTCAGCAAGGCAAAGTTTGCTGTGCCTGCCGAAGAAATGCTGGTTGATAAGGCTCAGCTCCTGGGCTTGACAGCGCCTGAAATGACTGTCCTGGTTGGCGGTATGAGAGTACTAAACTCTAACTACAACAACAGTCAGCACGGCGTTTTCACGAAAAACCCGGAAAGCCTTACTAACGACTTCTTTGTTAACCTACTTGATATGAACACCACCTGGAAACCCGCCGATGAAGATGGCGACCTTTTTGAATGCAGGGATTACAATAACGGAAAAGTTAAATGGACAGGGACCCGCGTTGACCTTGTTTTCGGCTCAAACTCTGAGCTCAGGGCTATCGCCGAAGTTTACGCAAGCGCTGATGCCAAAGAAAAATTCGTGCACGACTTTATCGACGCCTGGAACAAAGTAATGAACGCCGATCGCTTCGACCTAGCTTAAACAACCAAAAGAAAAGAGACAGGGGGACGGGGGTTTGTCTCATGAGACGAACCCCCGTCCCCCTGTCTC
>PXBM01000255.1 GCA_003566935.1 Syntrophomonadaceae bacterium
TGGAAAAGGATATTTTTTTCAGCGGCCATTTCCGACATTTCCTTGATTGGATCAATTGACCCGTGAGAAAAATTTGGTGCGGAGCCTACAGCTACAACTGTGTTATCGCTCAGGGCATTTTCAAATGATTGAAGATCAGCCCGGTAATCATTCAGATCGAGTTCAGTCTGGACCACTTTAAGCCCAAAATATTGGGCTGCCTTAAGAAAAGCAGGGTGAGCGCTTACCGGCAGAACCATTTCCGGTTCTTTGATCTGCGGCCGGTTTTCACGGGCCCAGTCGCGGGCGGTTTTAATGGCCATTAAGATGCTTTCAGTTCCTCCGCTGGTCATGTTGCCTACAACTTCATCATCGCCCCGAAGCAGTTCAGCAATTGAAGTTACCACGTCCTTTTCCAACTTGCCAATGCTTGGGTACATGTTTACGTATAGTGCATTCTGGGGTAAGAAGCTGGTATAAGCTTGCACGGCAAGATCGTGGGCATCTTTACCGGGGTCGTATAAACCGGTCATTACCTTTCCGGTCCGCCAATCCACATCTTTCTCTGTAAAATTGTTCAGCTCTTTTACAACTTCTTCACGTGAAAAACCTTTTTGCTGCATGGCCCCGTTCATATAATCTCCTCCTCGCTTAAGTGACTAACACAAATTATGGTATAAGCTTAATTACTTACTGGTAAATACCGTTTATATTTTTCTGATAATTTCTTGTTGACGTAATTTCTGGTTTTGTGTAAAATATATATAATTATTCAACATATTGTTAATTATAAGTCAATTCAAATTTGTCGTCAAGACCCGAATTGTTAAGATATCTATCACAGGAGGTAATGTTATGGCTGATAAAGATGCAGGGCAGAATCTTCCCAGATCAACCCATATCGGTTATGCTATTGGTTCTGTATCAACGGGTGTATTTTCAACAGTACCGGGGCTGCTGCTGCTTAGCTTCATGGTCAGACAACTGGAAATACCTGCGGCAATAGCTGGTATTGTTTTACTGATTCCCAGGCTTTGGGATGTAATTACCGATCCTTTCTGTGGCTCATTATCCGACAGGACTTTTACCAGGTGGGGTGCCCGCAGGCCCTGGATGCTGGCTGGTTCCTTTACCCTGCCGGTTGCTTTTGTCTTCCTATTTACCGTTCCAGATCTATCAGCAAGTGCCCTGATTTGGTATATTCTATTCATTTATATCCTTTGCACTACTACTTTTACCATATACCAGGTGCCCTATATCGCCATGCCGGCAGAGATGACGGAAAACTATCACGAGCGGACAACAATCATGTCCTGGCGGATAGCTTTTATGACCCTGGGTATCCTGGTTGGGGGAGCCGCCGCTCCTGAACTGGTCAGCGCCGGTGGCGGGGGCACTGAAGGCTATGCATTAATGGGGCTGGTAGTCGGTGCCGTTCTTTTCATTTTCATGTTCGGCTCATTTATCGGAACCAAAAATGTTCCGCTTGTTAAGCCTGTAGTTTCTTCTACACCTTTTCGTGAACAGTTTAAGGCTGCCATAGACAACAAACCTTTTTTTGTATTACTGGCAGCATATTTTATCCAGGTGCTTGGTGTGGGGGTTATGCTGGCCGGGGTTGACTTTTTTTCTACCAATATCCTGGGTGACCCGGGCCAGACCAGTATCCTCTTTGTCTGCCTAATTGGCCCTGCCCTGATAACCATGCCCCTATGGGCCAGGGTTGGTAAAAGGGTTGGTAAGCTTAACGGCTATAAGATCTGCATATGCCTTTTTGCCATAGGCGGCTTACTCTTAATGTTCAGCAACCCTGAGAGCCTGTGGCAGGTTTATCTTTTTGTATTTATTATGGGAGCGGGATATGCCGGAACACAGCTCTTTCCCTTTGCCATGCTGCCCGATACGATCAGTGCCGATACAATTAAGACAGGTCTGCGCCGCCCTGGGGCTTTTACAGGGGTATGGATGGCTGGTGATAAAGGTGGTTTTGCCGTCGGCCCGGCAATCTTTGCCGCTGTCCTTGCAATTACTGGTTATATCGAAACCGAAGGAGGCATTTTAATCGATCAGCCTGAATTGGCCCTGGTCGGGGTGCGCTTTGGATTCACCTTGCTGCCTGCAATCTTAATGGTGGTCAGCCTCCTGATATTACGCAAATACCACCTTGACGAAGAAACAAAAGCAATGCTCGGGATAGAGGAATAGTAGACTATCTTATAACTAGATATATTCTCCTAAGCTGGCTATGTTATTGTTTTGCTGAGCAGGTTTATTTAGTTCTACTTCTGATAAACTCTATATTGGCAAAAACAACCCCAATTCTTAGCCCTCATGAACTGCATCACTTTGCAGATCAATTCTTTACCGATGCACATATGAATAACAATTTTTCCGGAGCAGCCCTGGTTATTGTTAAAGATGGTGAAATTGCCTTATCCGGGGGATATGGATATGTCGACCTCAATAATAATACTCCATTAATCCTGATCAGGCTGTGTTCTTTGTGGACTATGAGGGGTTCTACAATGTTTAGAGGTAATAAAAAACCGTTATCGAATCATACTTAAGGACGATCGAAAATCCACCCCCGGGACCTTTGCCTGCCCTTAAGCCGGTGGTAACCTTGAAGCAGCAGCGGCGGCAAGCATACAGTCGCCGCGAGTTGAAAAAGAAAGAGGTTGGACTAATGAAACAACGTATCTGGGGTTTTATCCTGCTGACTTTAGGTATTCTGGTATTTTTACAGGTAGCCGGGCTGTACAACTTCGGCCTTGCTTTCTGGCCGGTGGTCCTGCTGCTTCTGGGTATAGCAATTCTCTGGGAGAGCATCGGCTTCGGCATCACTTCCTGGTTCTTACTGGGCCTGGGATTGTGGGTTGGCGGCATCGGTTTGTTTGGCATTCTTTCCAATGCCGGGGTAACTGATCTAACAGGCGGAGACCTGGCCCGTTTTGGATGGCCAATAATCCTTGTAGCAATCGGCCTTTCAATATTGATCGGTGACCGGCCCTGGGTAAAAGGACGATTGTTCTTTGGCAAAGATAAAGAAGATTGGACCTCACATGCCAAAATGCGCCATATCGGAGATCTATACCATGGCCGCGCACCCTGGGTGCTGGATCGCGATCATGAATTTTACCACGGTATAGGTGACGTGGTCATCGATTTCACCACGGCGGATATTAAACCGGGAACACATAAAACCTTTCTGAAGGCAGGCATCGGTGATGTAACTATTAGAATTCCCGACGGGGTAAATATTGATGCAGCAGCTTCAGTCGGCATTGGTGAGCTTGACATGTTCGGCGAAACCCGATCCGGATTTGGCGGCCTCTCCCTGAACAGGAAGGTTGAGGTTGAAGGAGCGGAGGCGACGCTTCAAATTGAGGCAAGGCTTGGTCTTGGCGACCTGACGGTTCAATACCTGCCTGCTATTCCGGGAGAGATACGGTGAGCCAGGAACGCAGTTTTGGTTTACAGTGGCAGTTAGCATTAATTTGCCTGGTTGTTGGCGCCGGCAGTGCCCTGGCGGCGCTGACGGCTTATTTAGCCGGCCTGCACTACGGGCTGGCTTTTCCCCTTGCCCTGGGCGGAGGTTTTGCAGCCGGACTACTGGTTGGCCTGATCGGGGCGGTGGCCGGCTCGATTATTGCCCGTTCAGTCAAGCTCAGGTTATGGGAAGCCGGACGTATGGCCGGCCGTATTGCCGGTGGTGATTACCGGACCAGACTTGAAACCGGCCCCGATGATGAAGTTGGCTGGCTGGAAAAACAGTTAAACCAGATGGCAGCCCAGCTCGAAGAAGCGGTTAACTCTCTGCGTGAACTGGCGGAACAAAACCGGCGCCTTGGCGAGGAAGCGGGCAGGGGAGCGGCCCTGGAAGAAAGAATGCGATTTGCCCGCGACTTACACGATACGGTTAACCAGCAGCTTTTTGTTTTGGCCATGCGCATCGCAGCTGTCAGGCGGCGCCTTGAAAAGACAGACGAAGCTTCAA
>PXBM01000156.1 GCA_003566935.1 Syntrophomonadaceae bacterium
ACCATACCCTTGACGATGTTTTTGAAAATGTGCTGCCTGCAGGCGATCATTTCCTTTACTTTTTTGCCGGTAAAAGCAGCAAGCATATTTCACTTGACCCGGTCCTGCTGGCAGAAAGATACCTCGAACGGGGTATATCTACAGAAGGATTTTCTGCTCAACATTATCATACTGTCCTGGAAGAAACTCAACTGCGCAGGGTAAACTGGACCTTGCGCAATCATGGACGGAGCAGCGCGGCACATCTAGATGGCCCCGGCAGGCAGCCTATGCTGCTGCCCACTATTGAAGAGCAGAAGGTTGAACAGGAATCTTTGCCTCCCGTGCAGGAGCAGTTTTTTATTAACACTGACTTCAGGCCGATCGGCTACTATTATTCCCTGATGTTTTGGGATGACCTGACCCGGGTAGATCGCCCTAAAACTTTTGCTCCTCTTCTCCAGGTCCAGGCCTGGTGGATTCTACCGCTGCTCATTCTGCCTTTTGCGGGACTGCTGATGGCAGGCAGGTTGGGAAAAGCAAGCCGTATTAAAGGCCCGGCCAGCTTTGCCGTGCTTTTTGCTGTTTTTTCGACCGGCCTTTCTACCATGGCCCTGCAGGTTGCCCTGCTTTTTTCTTTTCAAAGTGTTTACGGTTTTGTTTATGAAATGGTGGGGCTGATTACAGCACTTTTTATGATTGGCCTGGCTGGCGGTGCTTACCTGGTCAATCGCTATATCAGGGATAAGGGCAGGCTGCAGCTGCTTGCCACTGTGCAGATGTGCATAGCCCTTTTATCCCTGGCAATTGCCTTGCTGCTGCCCCTAGCTGCTGTCCTGGTTGAACCGGTCTTGATCTTTATATTTTTTTCAACTCTAACATTATTTGCCGGTGCCATTAACGGGATTGATTTTCCCCTGGCCCTGGCCTGCTATCAGAACCTGATAAAAGATGCTGATCATACTGCAGGTAAAGTTTACGGTTTGGAGCTTTTTGGGGCCTGCATTGGAGCGCTTTTGGCCAGTATCTTAATTGCTCCCATTCTAGGTATTGCTGCCTGTGCTATGCTGGCCGCTCTTGTCAATGCTGCTGCTTTTATGGTACTTTTAATAGGGAGGAGGGTTGATCGGTTATGCTGCAGTGGAACAAGCTGACCAGGGAAGTAGATCGGCGCCTGATTCTAAAAGCCGGTGCTTATGGGGCCTGTGCATTTTGCCTTGCCTCTGTGGGAGGCTGTGCGCTTTTTAGAGATAGGGCAAAAGATGTTCCTGCAGATCCGGAAGATGCTGCTATACTTGATGACGCCCGTAAAGGTTTGATTAAAAGGGAACCTTCACCCTGGTTTAGTCAGCTTGAAGGAGAAAATGTCCGCTGTGAACTTTGTCCTAAAGCCTGTGAACTGGCGAAAGGCGAAAGGGGGCTTTGCCGGGTTCGTGAAAACAGGGACGGCAAAGGTTACACCCTGGTTTATGGCAACCCGGCCCTGGTGCAAGAGGATCCTGTTGAACGTAAACCATTCTTCCATGTTTTGCCCGGCAGCAGGGCTCTATCAGTTTCTACTGCAGGTTGCAACCTGGCCTGTAAGTTTTGTGAAGTATGGGATATGGCCCTGGTTAAACCGGAAGATGTCCACGCTTACGATATGCCTCCCGATGCCATTATCGATTACGCCCTGACTGCAGGGTTGCCGGCGCTTAGTTATGCCTTTGGAGAACCTGTGGTTTTCTATGAATATATGGACAGCCTGTCTGTAAAAGCGAAAGAGCATGGGCTCCTTAACCTGATGCATACAGGAGGTTATATTAATGAAGAGCCCCTGCTGGCTATCGCTGAAAAAATCGATGCCGTTAACTTTGATTTGAAAGGATTCAACGAGGAATTTTACCGGGAATATGTTGGTGGAGAACTTGATAATGTCTTAAAGAGTTTAAAGATTTTGCATGAGGCAGGTGTCCATATCGAAATAACCAATATAGTTATCCCTACTATTAATGATGATTCCGAGGAAATTAGTGAGATGTGCAGATGGATTGTAAGTGAGATTGGCCCTGATGTTCCGCTGCACTTTGCCCGCTTTTATCCCCTTTATCAGCTTTCCGGGCTGCCCCGTACTCCTGTTTCAACCCTGGAGCGGGCCCGCGAAAAAGCCCTGGAAGCAGGCCTGCATCACGTTTATATCGCCAAGGTAACAGGGCATGAAGCTGAAAACACCTTTTGCCCGGAATGCAAAGAGAAGGTGATCAAAAGAGTGGGGTTCGTGATTGAAGAAGTGCATCTTGACCAGGGCAAGTGTGCTTTTTGTTCAACTCAATTGCCCGGTTTATGGGGCTAACCTTAGCTTAATCGAGGCTGCGGCGGTGAAGATTGAGTTGGGCCAGCGAACGCTCATCCAGGTTGGTCAAGCCGGCCTCTTTAGCCCATTCCATCGCTTCCACATACTCTTCCGATGTAATGGCCCTGGCGATCTCTTCATATTCAAAGGCTTCAAATTCTACACGGTACTGTGACATAATATTTACATAGGTATCTTTAGAAAGATTTTCAGCCACCCAGTAAGTGAATTCCTTCGGGTTTGATACCCGGTTGGGCATTACCAGGTGGCGGATCATTAAGCCGCTTTTAGCTATACCTCTTTCATCGGTGACAAGATCACCAACCTGTTTGTGCATTTCAATGATTGCTTCTTTTGTTTTCTCGGGATAATCGTAGGCCCTGGCCATGTTGAAGCGCTCAGCTTTTTCTCCATCCATGAACTTGAAATCCGGCAAATAAATATCAACAATGCCTTCAAGCATTTTCACTGTTTCAACTTCTTCATAACCGCTGGTGTTGTAGCAGAGGGGAATTTCAAGCCCTTTTTCAAAAGCTATTTTTGTTGCTCCGATAATATTGGGTAAAACATGGGTAGGAGTTACCAGGTTGATATTATGGCAGCCGTTATTTTGCAAATTAAGCATCATCTCTGCAACTTCTTCATCACTGGTTTCATCTCCCCAGCCAAGGTGAGCGATGGGATAGTTTTGGCAGAAAACACAGCGCAGGTTGCAGTTGGAAAAAAATATAGTTCCGGAACCATTATTGCCTACCAGGGGCAGTTCTTCACCAAAGTGAGGCTGATGACTGTAAACCACGGCGTTCTTCGGAGCCTGGCAGAAGCCTCTTTCACCGGCATTGCGATTTACACCGCAGTGCCGTGGGCAGAGGTTGCAGTGATCGAAGATTCGGTAAAACTGCTCAATCCTTTCTGCCAGTTTCCCACTTGCAGCCAATGTTGCGTAGGCTGGCTGCCAGGCAGCAGGCTGGTCCTCATGGTTTTCATCAGGCACTTCTTCCAGCGGACTGCAGGCACTTAGCAGGATCGAACCACCGGCCAGGCAAAATATGCCGGCACCGCAATATAGGCAGCTTTTTTTAATAAATTCCTTGCGAGTTAAAGCCATCGGAATCACCCTTAAGGTGTCATTTTAATCCAATAAGTTAATATTAAAAAGCCTGGCTTAAATTTATTAACTTATTTGCGTTTAGGCAGCATTACCAGCGGAAAATTGCCGCCGCCGGAGCTGTATCCGGCATGTGTTCATGATCGAGCGCATAAACGCTGCCGTTGTTGGCAAAGCTTTTAGCAGCTGCCAGGTCAACTAAGTCTTCGCTTCCGGTTTTCTGTTCGTCATAAAGGCTGATATTTTCGTTTTCCGGGTCATAGGAGCCCCATTGCTGGAGACCGGTGGTAACAAATAGTTCGCTGATCCTGCCGTGATATGAGGCGGGCAGGATCTCAAGGATATCGTTTGATGTTTTGCCGGTTCCCTTGAGTTCATGGTACCTGGCTTTTGCTTCTTCCTGTTTTTGCTGGAAGTATGGCTTAACAATCTCCCATGCTTTATCATGCAGTTCCTGGCTGCTGATATTTTCAGGGTTCCCCTTGATTGTTTCTTCAAATAAAAGGGGGTGTTTATTGCTGGCTC
>PXBM01000249.1 GCA_003566935.1 Syntrophomonadaceae bacterium
ACAACCCCTACATTAATCATAACCTGGACAGCTATTATAAATATAATGCCACCTGCCAGAAGGCTGCCAAAAAGGTCAGGCGCCCTCTGGGCTATAAGAAAACCGCGCCAGATTAACACCAGGTAAAGCAGCAAAACCGAAACAGCCCCGATAAAACCCAGTTCTTCGCCAATGACGGCAAAAATAAAGTCATTATGCGGTTCGGGCAGGTAAAAGAGTTTCTGCTTGCTGCGCCCCAGACCAGCGCCAAAAATATGCCCGGGGCCAAGAGCATATAGTGATTGGATGATTTGATAACCGGCTCCACTGGAATCAGCCCAGGGATCTACAAAAGTGAAAAGTCTTTGCACCCGGTAATCTTCCTTCACCGTAAAGTAGGCAAGCGGCGGTAAAGATACCAAACCCAGGCCGAACATCTGGTAGACAGGCATTCCTGCGAAAACAATAACCAGGGCAGTAGCGGCCAGGACAACCATGGCAGTTCCCAGGTCGGGTTGAAGCTGGATCATGAAAAATGCAATTGCGACAAAAAACAAGGGCACAAAACTGCCGGTCCAAAAACTTCTCAGGTTCAACCTGCGGCTGCTCATGTATGCAGCTGTGAAAATTACAAAGGCCAGCTTGCTGAATTCCGATGGCTGTATGTTGATTGGTCCAAAAACCAGCCAGCGTTTGGCTTCAGTTCCCAGGTCAGTACCAAAATTGCTGAAAATCAGTCCGAGTAAAACAAAGTTTAGCAATAAAACAATCAAAGAAAACTTCCTTAAGTACTTGTACTGGAAACGGGAGAAGAAATACATCGCCATAAGGCCCAGTACAACCCACATAGCCTGGCGCTTTAAAAAATAGTATGGATCACCCCTGGTTTCTTCGGCAACAACAAAACTGGCGCTGAAAATCATGATTAAACCTATACCCACAAGCAGGAAAGTAACCAGCAGCAGGATGCGATCATAACTGGCATTTGGTTTATTCGCAGCCATCAGCTGTTCCCTCCTTTTCCGCTTACAGTTCGGGTCGAATCCAGGACCATTTTTTTAAAAAGGTTGCCCCTGGCCTCGTAATCTTGAAACATATCCCAGCTGGCACAGGCAGGCGATAAAAGTACTACATCACCGGACTTCGCTTCACACCGGGCTTCGGCAGTGGCTTCTTCCAGGCTATCCATTTTTCTATAATTTGTAAAACTGGCCTGATCGGCAGCAGCTGCAAGCTTATCCCTGGTTTCACCGATCAAGAGCATCAGGCGGACCTCATCTTTAAGGATTGCTGCCATTTCACTGAAATCGCTGCCCTTTTCTTTGCCCCCGGCAATCAGGATTTTTTTGCGGCCCGGAAAAGATTGCAGGGCCTTGATCGCCGCTCCGGGGTTGGTTCCTTTAGAATCGTTAATATAGTCAACACCATCTATTGTTGCTACATGCTCAAGACGATGTTCTATTGCTTTAAAACTTCTCAAAACTGAATCTATCGATTCCGGGTCTGCTCCCAGGGCCCAGGCTGCAGTTGATGCAGCAAGGGCATTTTCGAGGTTATGTGCACCCGGCAGAGCTATTTCTGATATGGGGCAAAGGGTCATGATTTTCTTCCCATTTTTATAAAGAGTTACCATGCCGCCTTCAACGCCAAACCCTGTTTCAACAGGAGCCGCTTTAAACCAGAGAACCCTGGCTCGCAGCTGCTCACTTAATTTCGCCACCTGCGGATCAGCTGCATTAAGCACTGCAAAATCAGAATGTCCCTGGTTTTCAAATATCCTGATCTTTGCCTGGAAATACTTTTCAATACTGCCATGGTAATCGATGTGATCCTCGGCAAAATTGAGAAATACTGCCACTGCAGGCCGGAATTTGCGAATATTTTCAAGTTGAAAACTGCTGACTTCAACAACAACGGCACCCTGGGCACTGATTTTACCTACCACTCCGGATAAGGGATTCCCGATGTTACCAGCTGCTATTACCGGCTCAATACGCGCTTCTTTAAGGATTGCCGCAGTTAATGCAGTAACTGTTGTTTTTCCGTTAGTGCCCGTAACGCCAATCAGGGGAGCCCTGATAAAAGCATAGGCCAGCTCAATCTCAGAAACTACCGGTATTTCAAGCTTTTCAGCCTTTTTAAACATCTCAAGTTCGGGCGGCACCCCTGGGCTCTTTACAATCATGGACAATTCAGGGGTAACATGTTCTTCTGGATTGCTGCCGCATACCGTTTCAATATTACTGTAGCGCTTCAATTTAAGCAGTTCATTTTCGAGCTGTTCAGGCTGTTTTTGATCGGTAACCTTTATTTTAGCCGCACCTTCCCTGTTCAGCAGTTCCACTGCTGCCAGGCCGCTGCGGGCCATCCCGACTACCATAGTATTTTTACCTTTAATCAGCTCTATCAAATTATTGCCTCCAAAGTAATTATCTTAACTGAAGATTGTAAGCAAACATACCTAAAAGAGTAAAAGCTGCCGCTGCAGCCCAAAATGTTTTTACAACCCGCCATTCCGACCATCCCTGTAGTTCAAAATGGTGGTGCAGGGGGCTCATTCTAAAAATGCGGCGGCCAAAAAACTGAAAGCTTGCTACCTGGGCAATTACAGAAAGGGTCTCTATTACAAACACCCCGCCAATAATAACCAGCAGCAATTCACTTTTAGTCAAAACTGCCAGCGCGGCAAAAGCTCCTCCGAGAGCAAGTGAACCGGCATCACCCATGAAAATTTTGGCCGGATTACGGTTATAAACTAAAAAACCGAGGCATCCTCCAACCAGGGCAGCCGCAAAAACAGCTGCTTCGGTTTTTCCTGCCAGCCAGGCAATATAAATATATCCGCTCATTGCTATGACTGATATTCCGGCAGCCAGGCCATCAACACCGTCAGTCAGATTAACAGAGTTAGTAGCTGAAGTGACAATTAAAAATATAAATAGGGGATATACATATCCCAGGTCAAAGATAATGCTTGTATATGGCAAAAATATTGTTGATGAGTAAAGATCCTGCTGATAAAGGATTAAAAGAAAGATAGCTGCGGCAATTATTTGGCCGGCCAGCTTGAAACGCGCTTTCAAACCGAGAGAACGATTATAAACAACCTTGAGGTAGTCGTCCAGAAAACCGAGCAGCCCGCAACCCAGCATTACCAGGAGTAATGCGTATACCAGCGGTGACCGGCCTGCCAGGATAATACTAATTAGGGCAGCGGCAAGAATAAAAACCACTCCACCCATAGTAGGGGTCCCGGCCTTCCCGGAATGGCTGGCCGGACCATCTTCCCTGATCTGCTGGCCATATTGCAACAGCCGCATGCGTTTAATAAAAAATGGACAGGTAGCTACAGTAATCAGAAATGTTAACGCAAGGGCAGCTGTTATCTGGAGACCCATTATCCTTCCGCTCCTTCCTCCCTGATAAGCGCTTGAACTATTTTTTCCATTTGCATTCCGCGCGAACCCTTTACCAGGAGATGCCAATCCTTTTCAAGGTTAAGATTTTTCAGTGTTTCAAGAGCTTCTTCATGACTGGAGCAGTGAAAAGCCTTTAAGCCTTTATTTTCTGCTTCTTCGCTGCTAAGGCGGGTCATTTCACCAACGGTAATGAGGTAGCCAAGGCCGCTTTCCGCAGCAATGCGTCCTACCGCCCGGTGAGCATCCTCAGCTATATTCCCAAGCTCTAACATATCGCCAAGCACGGCAACGGTTTTGTTGCCACCCAGCTCTGAGAGCACATTGATTGCTGCCTGAACCGAACTCGGGTTGGCGTTGTAAGTATCGTCTATTATCACCATACCTTTTGGATCATGTAATACCTGGAGCCGCCCTGCCGTGGCTTTGCTTGATGCAAGCCCTTTTTCTATTTGCGGCAGGGACAACCCTAGGATGTAGCCGACTGTGAGTGCTGCCAGGGCATTGCCAGCAGACTCACGTCCGGGAAGAGGCGATTCAAACCACC
>PXBM01000004.1 GCA_003566935.1 Syntrophomonadaceae bacterium
CCAATTATAGAAAAGATATTAAAGATAAACAGTAAAAATGTTGAAAAAATGCTTGATTTATTGGTGAAATAAGTATAAACTGTAAAAACAAGAACCAGAATAGAAAAAATTTTACATGAAAAGCAGGATTTTTTTGTTAAATATAGAACTTATTAATGATTAAATGTGCCAAAATAGGGAAAAGTGGCTTAATTTTTAATCGACAAACTTTCTTGAAATGGAGGTGAAGCAGCTACTACAATAAAGTTGGTAATCTGGAGTGTGCCCGATAATGACACAATATAAACTGACTAAAGAGAGAATAGGGCGCATGGACTTACTTTAAAAGGGAGAGACAAATATGAAAAAACCAGTCAGGTATGGACTGCTTCTTCTCGCCCTATCATTGATCGGGCTATCATTTTTGATTGTTGGCGCTCAGACTGTTTTCGCCACTGAAGAAGAAGCGGAGCCGGAGTTAACAAGCCAAGAACATTACTCGAAAGAAAAGGCAGATGCGATTGAAGCTGCTAATGATGCCATTAGTAGTATTACCGATCCTGATTTTATCATTGCTTACGAAGAACAATTTGTTCAAGATGTAGCCCGTGCCTTATCACTTGTTGAAACCGCCAAACAAGAATACGGTGCGGTGGATAGTGACTTCAAAAATCTCCAATTGCTGAAGAGGGCTGAACATAAAGTATTAATGTTTCTTGCCATTCAGGAATTTAAAGATGCCGTTGATTTAATTCCACCACTGGATGAAATAACAGAAGCAGATCGGCCATTAATAGAAGAGGCTCGGCGCTTGGCAGTAATTGCCATAAAGGAGTATGGGGCGACCCCATTTTCTCTTTGCTGGCGCTATTACTACCTTGAAGATGCTGAAGACGAGCTTGATGATGTAGACGAAAAGCCTGAGCCTGAGCCTGAACCCGAACCTGAACCTGAGCCCGAACCTGAAGAGCCTATAGATGATCGGGATCCTACACCGCCGACCGGAGGCTTAACAGGTACTTTTGCGATCGGTGCATTGCTTGCGGGAGCCGGGTTTTTATTTGTCAAGAAAAAGAAAAAACTTAATTAATAGCGGTGCGGCTCAAAAAAAGTATTAGGCTGACTGCTGTTTTTCGAAACCGAATCGAGAATTACAATTGATCTTGAAAAATTTATGGGATAAGAGAGATGTTCTGGTCAGGATTAGCTTTAAACAAAGAGGAGGGTAGTAATCATCCTCATTAATATAGTTTTTTTAAAATGAACTAAAAGGGGTGCAAATATTATGATAACTTTAAAGGAAAGAAAGTCAGTGATATTTAGCTTCATATTTTCTGTAGTTTTACTGTTGCTAGTTTCACCAGTAGTTTTTGCCCAGGGTGAAGTTCAATTATCTGCCAGCGATGAAACAGGTACTGAAGGGGATACTGTTTCAGTAAATGTTAGTATCGATAATGCTGCCGGCACAGAAGGCGGTCAATTTGAATTGAACTTTGATCCTGATGTGGCAGTTCCAGTAGACATCTCCAAAGGTGGATTTGTTTCCAATGCCGCCAACGATCAGTTCAACTACAATCTTAAATTTGATTCTAATACCCTGATGGTAATTTGGGTAACTCCCAATGCGGATACTTCTAACTCAGGAACTGTCTGTACAATTGATTTTGAACTGGTAGGCGAAGGAGAAACTTCTATTAGCTTTGCAGGAGTTGTATTTGCACCCGATAATCTAAATGTTGCCGCTACGCATATTGCCGGTTCAATAACTGTTGATGAAGAAGCAGAACCGGATCCTGACCCAGACCCGGACCCAGACCCGGATCCTGACCCGGATCCTGAACCAGACCCGGACCCAGACCCGGATCCTGAGCCAGACCCGGATCCTGTTCCGACGCCACCGACAGGAGGATCGGCTGGGATTATAGTTTCCGGATTATTACTAGTTGGCACAGGTTTTCTGTTAGTTAGAAAGCCCAAAAAAAACCACTAAACGATTTTTACTCTTAAGGTAAAGTTACTAATAAACCTTACCTTTAAATTCATGAGGAAAGGGTGTACGCATGATGAAACTAAAAATGAGAAACAGTGAGGTGTTACTGACCCTGGCCCTGTGCTTAGCTTTACTGCTATTATTTTCCCCGGCAGCTTTTGCATCTGATGGTGTTAAGTTGTCTGCCAGCAGTGAGGCAGGTTCAGAAGGGGACACCGTGTCAGTAACAATTAGTATTGATGATGCAGCCGATACAGAAGGCGGCCAGTTTGAACTGAACTTTGATCCTGATGTAGTAGTCCCTGTTGACATTGATAAGGGCAGTTTTGTGGAAAATGCTTCTAATGATCAGTTCAACTATAACCTTGAATTTGATGCCAATACCTTGATGGTGATCTGGGTTACCCCTAATGCAGATACTTCTGACTCAGGAACAGTCTGCACCATCGATTTTGAGCTGGTTGGCGAGGGTGAAAGTTCACTTACCTTCAGTGGTGTAGTGATTGCTCCCGAGGCTGCTGATGTAGCAGCTACGCATACTTCAGGTTCTATTACTTCAGATGAACCTGATGATGAAGCAGCGCTGCAGGATGCAATCGATGCAGCTAACGAAGCTATTGCTAACCTTCCTGATCCTGACGAAATAACCCTTGATGATAAAGCCGACGTGGAAGAAGCACGTGACCTGGTAGATGCTGCAAAAGCTCTCGGTGCAACGGATGATGATTTCGAAGATCTGGACAAATTGGAATCTGCGGAAGCAATGATTGCCAAGCTTGAAGCGATCAAGGCTGCTGATGATGCAATTCTTGAACTGCCAACCATTGAAGAACTGACCTTAGATGACAAACCTGCTGTTGTAGCTGCCAGGGCTCTTGTCGACGAAGCAAAGGATCAGCATGGTGCAGTAGATGATGACTTCACCTATTTAGCCACTCTTCAGGCAGCAGAAAACAGAATAAAAGAACTGGAAGGTGAGATTCCGACTCCGCCGACCGGTGGTTTAGGTTATATGGTATTAGGTGGTTTATTATTAGTGGCGCTTGGTGCCTACTTCTATATAAAAAGGCAGCGCTACGCTACTGTTAAATAATAAAGTAAGTTTGCTTAACAGATTTTTGTATGGTTGCGGCGGTGGAAAGTGTCAGCACACCGACCACCGCCCAGCACCTGCAGCATAACAAAACATTTATGATAGCAAGGGTTGTGACATTGAATATGAAGACAGTATTTATAATAAAAGAAGCATTATTTTTGGTACTGCTAATTGTTCTAATAATAGTAGCGCCTGATGCTCTGCTTGCGGCAGATGACCTTTTACTAACCGTATCTGATGCTGGGGGCGACACCGGAGATCATGTCACAGTAAACATCAATATAGAAAACGCAACAGGTACGGAAGGTGGTCAGTTCGTTCTAAATTTTGACGACGATATATTAAAACCAATCGCCCTTGAAACTGAAAGTTTTCTAGAAGAAGCAGAAAGTAGCATGGAAATGGTCAATCTTGAATATGCTCCGGGTCAGCTAATGTTTATATGGATAACGGCTGCTGCTGATACAGAAGACTCAGGAGTACTTTGCACAGTAACTTTTGAGCTGTTGAAAGAAGGTGAGAGTCTGCTTGAAATTAACGAAGTAATTATCTCTCCCGACGGAATAGATACATCCACTGAGCCAGGCCTTGTAGTTGCTCCGGCCGATGGGGTTGATGTTGTCGCAGATAGTGATGCTGTTGTCGAAGAAAACAGGACCAGCCCCATAATAATAATTATTGCTCTCCTAGCCCTGGCCATTGCCGGGTATTTTGCCTACAGGCAGATAAAGAAACCTGATGCGGGCCGGCACTAGTAATTTATATATAGAGATAAACAAACCAGGGAGAAGAAAGTTTTTATTAACTAAGAGATTAACGAAAAATAATGAAGTCAACTTAACAGTGAAAGTGAGGTTGTTAAAATGCCAAAATA
>PXBM01000251.1 GCA_003566935.1 Syntrophomonadaceae bacterium
CTTGCTGATTTTGATGTGGTCGGTTTCTCCCTGCAATATGAGCTTAGTTATACTAATGTCATTAATATGCTTGACTTGTCAGGGATCCCTTTATACAGTGATATACGTGATAACCATGATCCGCTGGTGATCGGTGGCGGGCCCTGTGTTTATAACCCTGAACCGCTTGCTCCATATTTCGATTTTTTTGTAATCGGTGAAGCGGAAGAAGTTTTACCGGAAATACTTTCCGAAATTGCGTTACTAAAAGCAAAGGGCTTGAATAAAAGAGATCTGCTGGTCGAACTTTCTACCCGTGATGGTATTTATGTGCCTTCATTGTACCAACCGGTATATGATAAAGGCATCTTGCAGGGGCTGAAAAAACTAGAATCCCGGGCCCCGGATTTAATTAAAAAAAGATATATTGAAGACCTGGATCGGACTCCTTATCCAACAGCTCCGGTTATTTCTTATATTGAAACAATCCACGACCGGGCTGTGGTGGAACTGTTTCGCGGCTGTGCCCGGGGCTGCCGTTTTTGCCAGGCCGGCTATACTTTCAAACCGGTCCGCAGGCGCAGCCAGGATTCAGTTATTGATACTGCCAAACAGCTGATTGCTGCTACCGGTTATGATGAGATCGCCCTATCTTCCCTAAGCAGCACTGATTATCCGGGTTTAGAGCTTCTTATAAGCCAGCTTGATTCAGCGCTGCCTGGAGGTAGCGTGAAATGCAGTTTGCCTTCCCTGCGGCTTGATTCATACTCTGTTAAACTGGCAGATCAATTGCACCATGGACGCCGCAGCAGCCTGACTTTTGCTCCTGAGGCGGCAACAGAACGTTTGCGTGGGGTAATAAAGAAAAATATTTCTGAAGAGGATATATTTGCAGCACTAAAAGATGCAGTTAATGCAGGCTGGCAGGGTTTTAAGCTTTATTTTATGATCGGTTTGCCCACCGAAAGGGACGAAGATGTGGAGGCAATTCCCGAACTATGCCGTAGGATCAGGCAGTATTTTAAAAAACGGGAGGGTAGAAGTTTAAAGATTTCAGTTTCTGTTTCTACTTTTGTACCGAAAGCGCATACCCCTTTTCAATGGGAACCACAACTGACTGTTGAGCAGGTGGTCAGGCGCCAGGAGATATTAAAAAAAGGTTTTAGTAATCTGCCAGGAGTTGACTACAGCTGGCATGATGCAGAGACAAGTATGCTTGAAGCGGTATTTGCACGTGGTGACCGCAGGCTGGCCCCGGTAGTGGAAAGGGCCTGGCAGTTAGGCTGTCGCTTTGACGGTTGGTCTGAACATTTTTCATTTAAAAAATGGAAAAAAGCTTTTCAGGATATAAAAATTGATCCTGAAAGTTATGCTTACCGGCACTTTAAGTATGATCAATCATTGCCCTGGGACCATATAGATTGTGGTGTCAGTAAAGAAGTATTTATCAGCGAACACCACAAAGCTGTGTATATAGACGGTGGTGAAGGAGGGGCTAATGGAACGTTTGAGCTTTAGTTTCGCTCGGAAGCCCGAACTGGCCTATATATCTCACCTTGATATGATGCGCCTTTTGCTGCGGGCTTTGCGCAGGAGCGGCTTGCCCATAGCTTACAGCCAGGGCTATAATCCGCACCCCCGTTTAACGCTGGCTCTGCCCCTGCCGCTTGGTGTAACTGCCACGGAGGAATATGGAGAAGTATATTTTTCTGAATCAGTCGGGCCTCAAATATTTTTAGAGAAGCTTCACCGGCAGCTGCCTCCGGCCCTGGAGTTAACCGGGGTCTTTAATCGCAAACCAGAACTGCCAGCCCTGGCTGCAGAGGTTAGTGCTGCACAATACCGTGTATTTATAGAAACATATATAAATCAGGGATTATTTTTTCAGGATTTAAATTCTGCTATTATCAGTTTGCTGGATAAAGAGGAAATATTGATGGAGCGGATAAATAAAAAAAAGAAGGTTACTTATAAAAATATTCGCCCCTATATTTTCAAGGCGAATCTTAAACAGGAAGAAAAGAATATGCTGGAATTAGGCCTGCTTTTAAAAGCGGGGAGCAGCGGGGGAGTATCTCCCTTTTTTGTCATTGAACAGCTGCAGCAGGCTGGATCAGCGCTCAAGTTAGCAGAAGATGGGCTCTGGTTGGTCCACCGTCAAAAGCTTTACAAAGGTCCGGAAGAAGCTTTACAGCCTCTATCCGAAGGGATGTGAGTATCTGAATGGATAAAAAAATAATTGTTAATTGTGATAACAGGGCTACCCGGGTGGCCCTTCTGGAAAAAGGAAAACTGGTCGAAATGGATATCGAAAGGCCCCTGCAGCACAGGGTGGTCGGCAATCTTTACAAAGGAACTGTGGCCAATGTCCTGCCGGGAATGCAGGCAGCTTTTATCGATATCGGTCTCGACAAGAATGCATTTTTATATGTTGACGATATTTTTACTGATTGGGATGATGAAAGTCCCCCACCGGCCCGCAGCCCGATCGAAAAACTGTTAAAGGCCGGCGAAGAGATCATGGTCCAGGTGATCAAGGAACCTTATGGAAGCAAGGGTGCCAGGGTGACCGGCCAGATTACCATTCCCGGTCGTTACCTGGTCCTTGTCCCTGGAGCAGACTACATTGGGGTATCAAGACGCATTGAAAGCCAGGCTGAGAGAGATCGCCTGCGCAAGGATGTAGAAAAGTTAAAACCAGAAGATTTAGGCCTGATCGTGCGAACAGTTGCTGAAGGGGTGGAATCAAAGGTTATGGAGCAGGACCTGCAGTTTCTGGTCCAGCTTTGGAACCGGATCTCATCGCGTTTTGAACAAAAAGCAGCCCCGGCTATTCTTTACCAGGATCTATCCTTAACCTGCCGCATAGCCCGTGATCTTTTTGTAGAAGAGTTTTCAAGCTTTTTAATTGACAATGAGCATGAATATGACAAGGTCCGGGAAATTGTTGAATATATTTCTCCCCACCTGGTTCCCAAGGTTAAGTATTATAAAGAAAAGGAACCTATTTTTGAGCGCTACGGGGTTGATGTTGAGCTGGAAAAAGCCCTGGCCCGCCAGGTCTGGTTAAAAAGCGGCGGTTACCTGGTGTTTGATGAAGCAGAGGCTTTAACCGTGGTCGATGTAAATACCGGGCGTTATATCGGGCGGCGCAACCTGGCCGATACAATCCTTAAAACCAACCTTGAGGCTGCTGAAGAGATTGCGCGCCAGGTCCGCCTGCGTGATATCGGGGGCATAATTATTGTTGATTTTATCGATATGAGCATTGAAGAACACCGCCGTAAGGTGATAGATAAATTAAACTCGGTGATAAAGAATGACCGCACAAAAACTTATGTCCTCGGGTTAACAAACCTTGGTTTGGTAGAAATGACCAGGAAAAAGGTGCGTCAGGATCTTTCCGAGTACCTGCAGCAGCCCTGCCCTTACTGTGGAGGCTCAGGCAGGGTCTTAACTCCAATTGTGGTCAGTACAAGAATTGAAAGTGATCTGAAAGAGGAACTGAAAAAAGAGAGCAGCAAGGCTGTCCTGGTTGAAATGCACCATGAAGTGGCTGCAATTATTATCGGCAGCGGCGGTGGCAACCTAAAAAAACTTGAAGAAGAGTTAAAGAGAAATATCTTTATCAGGGGGATCGAGGATATGCACATCGAGCAGTATCGCATCGTGGCACGGGGCAGCCAGAAAGAGATCCAGGCTCTGGCCCTGCCGGTAAAAGTGGGTGAAATATTGGATGTGACTATAGATGAACCCCATTCAACCAACCCCAGCCACGGTATTGCCAGGATCCAGGGCTTTGTTATAAATATTGAGGGCGCTGGAGACAAGGTCGGCAAAACAGTCAAGGTAGAGATAAAAGACGTTAACCGCACCTTCGCCAGGGCTGTTATCAAAAAATAAAACTAGCTCAAGCCTGACTACTAACTTATTAACTTATTGAAGGAGATAATAAGTTA
>PXBM01000105.1 GCA_003566935.1 Syntrophomonadaceae bacterium
CGATGTCGACGGCAACTGAAATTAAACCGGCCAGTCCTGTAAACCCGCTTGGCCGGCTGCTTGGAGATCCGAAAGCATGGAAGGCGGTAAAACCCGGAACAGATATTGAAATAAAACAGGCCTAATTACAATTAGGGGAGATGGGTCGAGTGTTAAGAGCCGAGGACTTTTTTGAACTGGAAGCGAGTCCCTTCAAGCTGCTTTTCACAGACACTGAATACGTCTGGGAAGCACTGGGGAAGGTTAAGGGTTTTTTTGAAACTCAGATTGTGCCAAATACTGCCATAGCCCGTAAAGGAAAATCATTGATTGAAAAGGATCTGGTTCTCTGTAACGGTGAGGTTATCGAAAGAGGATTTGAAATTGATACCTCGGGGAAGAAAGCAGTAGTGAAAAAAGACGGTATGGTGCTTGAGGGCGCCAGTATCATCTTTGCCGGCTGCTACCTGATGGATGATCAGATTTACATAGGGAAAAACACAATTATCGAACCAACAGCTCTGATCAAGGGCCCCTCTTATATTGGAGATAATTCAGAAGTGAGGCATGGTGCATATATCCGGGGCAATGTCCTTGTCGGTGATGATTGTGTGGTCGGTCATGCAACAGAGATAAAATCTTCAGTAATGCTTGGTGGCAGCAAAGCCGGGCATTTTGCTTATATCGGTGACAGTATCCTGGGTAAAGTTAATCTCGGGGCTGGAACAAAGCTGGCCAATCTGAAAATGGTAGATTCACCGGTGGTATTAAGTATTGATAATGTTGTTTATGAAACCGGTTTGAGAAAATTTGGTGCTATAGTAGGGGACGGAGTCGAAACCGGTTGTAACAGCGTTACTGCTCCAGGGACATTGCTTTCTAAAAACGTCCTCCTTTACCCGAACGGAACCGCTCGCGGTTACTACCCACAGGACACCCTGATCAAGATCAGGCAGGATCAGGATTGTCAAAATATCAGGTGATTTAATTATTATGACAAAAGCGCTAACTATACTGGCAGAGAAGGGACCACTAACCGGCAAGGAGTTTCAGCTTGATACCGGCATGAACACTTTTGCTGCCTGGAGATACTGTACAGGTTCCGATCAGATTAATACCAGGATAGTTGGTAAAAGGTATTTACGGCTTGACCAGAAGGTTGAAGCTTATGCCCGCTTATCACCTTCTATCATGAGAGAATTTTTAAACTATACGATTGTTGGCTTGAATCGTGATCAGGCTGAAATAAATAAAAAGGCCTCAAAGATTGAAGCGGAGATTGCAGAAATAAGCAGAAGAAAGATTGAACTGGCCCGCAATACTGTTGAACGCTTGATCCGGGATCATCCTGATCAGGATTCATTTTTGGATAAAGCCACATTCATAATTGCCGGGGATGTCGTTTTTGGCATGGCCCATACTGAACCACGTCCTGAATCCTCCACCGGTGAACTTGTAAGAGGTTCTGATCTTGATATTATAGCTATAGCAGAAGATTTGCCTGAAAAAATGTTGGAAGAACTTGATAACATGCTGTACAAGGAAAAATATAACCTCTTGATGAATCCGGCCGCCAAGGAGGAAATGGATTATATCGTAAAGGACATTAATACTGTGCAGCAGCAGCTCTTATTTGACGATTTTAAAAAAATGGTCGCCGCTAAAATCATATATGAAGGAGAGTATCTTTACGGCAGCAAAACAATTTTCGACCGGGTCAAAGAACTGGTAGCTGCATTTGATATTCCTGGTAAACTTAAAAATCTTGAAAAAAATGCAATTGATAACAGGCTTGAGGCGGAACAAACCCTGCTGAAAGCTCCTGAGACTTCTGAACTGGAAGATTTGATGGCCTTATTTTACACTACAGAGGAAAAAGAAGAAATTTTTTAATTTTTCCAGGGGGAGCCGGTTTATATGAAAATAATGATCGCAGCAGATTACAGGAAGTTAAGCCAAATGGCTGCAGACATTGTTGCGAAACAGGTTCAAACTAAAAATAATTCTGTGCTCGGCCTGGCAACAGGTTCAACACCGGAGGGAATGTATTCCATTTTGAGCCACATGCACCGGCAGGATAATCTTGATTTTAGCGAAGTTATTACCTTTAATCTTGATGAGTATGTGGGGCTGGCACCGGATCATCCCCAGAGTTACCACTATTACATGAAACATCATTTCTTTAAACAGGTCAACGTAAAAAGCTGTAATATTAATATCCCCTGCACCGAAAAAAATAACCCGGAAAAAGTTTGTCGTGAATATGATCAGGAAATTAATAATTCCGGAGGAATCGATCTGCAGGTTCTCGGTATCGGCACAAATGGCCATATTGGCTTTAATGAGCCGGGCCGGCTTCTTTCTGTCGATACACATATTGTAGATTTAACTGAGGAAACTATTGAAGCAAACAGCCGCTTTTTTAAATCTAAAAATGAGGTACCTCGCAGGGCGGTAACCATGGGTGTTGGTTCAATTATGAAGGCAAAAAAAATAATGCTGCTTGCTTCTGGCCTTAACAAGGCAAAAGCTGTTAAAGAAATGCTTAGCGGTAAAGTTACTACTGATTTGCCGGCATCGCTATTGCAGCTTCACCATGATCCCCTGTTTATTTTAGACCATGAAGCAGCTTCTCTATTCCAGGCAAAGGAGTGATCATTTTGAATTCTCCCGGGAATATGGAAGAAGAATTACGAAAAACTGAAGAAAAACTCCGGATCTTTCTGGAGGCAGCCCCGGTTGGTGTTGTGATCGTCGATAGAAAGCAAAATGTCGTTTACGCAAATGATAAATTCACCCAGCTCACCGGTTATACTATCGATGATATATCGACAATCGAAAAATGGTGGGAGCTTGCCTACCCGGATGAAGATTACAGGGACAGTGTTCGCCTGAAGTGGACCCAGAGTTTTAACACAGCAATCCTCGAACAAAAAGAAACTGAGCCAACGGAAGATTCTGTCTGCTGCAAAGATGGCAGCAGGGTCTGGATTGAGTTTCGATTGGCACCACTGGGTGAGCTGAATATTGTCCTGTTATCAGATATTACTGCCCGTAGGACAGTTGAAGAAGAGCTAAAGGAAAGTGAAGCCAGGTTCAGGGTTCTAGCCGAAAATTCACCGGTGGCTATAATGATTTACCAGGAGGATTATTTTGTTTATTCCAATGATGCAGGTGAATTAATTTCAGGTTATTCCAGGGAAGAGCTTTATAAAATGCGCTTCTGGGATTTTATACATCCTGATTATAAAACCCTGGTCAAAAAACGCGGCCAAAGTCGTCAGTCGGGAGGAACTGCTCCTCAACGCTACGATTTTAAAATAGCAACAAAAACAGGTGAAGAAAAATGGGTTAATCTATCCGGTGCGACTACAATTTATAAGGGTAAAAATGCTGGCTTCATTGTTGTCATTGATATTACCGAACGAAAAGAAGCTGTTCAGGCACTTTCCGGGCAGTTAAGGATTGAAAGGCTGGTCTCAGAAGTTTCCGGAACATTAGTAAGTGTTAATGCTGATCAATTGGATGAGAAGCTGCATTATGTTTTAGAAATCTGTGGGCAGTTTATGGAAGCTGATCGAAGTTACCTTTTTTGTTTTGATGATGAACACAGCAGATTGGAAGATTACTATGAGTGGAGTGCCGAAGGTATTCCGTCTCAATCTGGACGGGGAGCTGATGTCTCGATTGATCAAAGGAAATGGTGGTTGGATCGGTTGTTAACCGATGGTGTAATCAATATTTATGACTTAGACGAGCTTCCTCCGGAAGCTGCCAATGAGAAAAAAGAGTTTTGTGAGCAGGGGATTGAATCATTTTTACAGATTGCTGTGAAAAGGGAAGGCAAACTGCGCCGGGTTTTTGGCTTTGATTCAATAAGAGGAAAAAGAAATTGGACAGTTGAACAGGTTTCCCTGCTAAAAGTTATTGCCGAGATCATTTCAAATGTAATATC
>PXBM01000109.1 GCA_003566935.1 Syntrophomonadaceae bacterium
ACATAATCTTCGTTCATTACTTCCTTGACTGCTGAGCGGGTAAATCGCGCCAGCTGGCCTGTAGTAAAAAGGCTTAACGCAAACGCCGGAAGAACTATGGACTGATTGGGTATATTAAGGCCCAAAAAGGTAAAGGTCTCCCTGCCGAAAGAGGGAAACCAGCCCAGGTTAAGGGAAAATATTATGATCAGGATCAGGCCCAACCAGAAAGTGGGAATGGTTTGCCCGAGAAGGCCAATAGCCCGGGCCAGGCTGTCTAAAATGGTGTTAGGGTTAGAACCACCAAGGATACCAATGGTAACACCCATCACAATTGCCATCAGCAGGGCCACCGAGGCAAGCTCAATTGTAGCCGGAATCCTCTGCAAAACCAGTTCCATCGCAGGCTGACGATAACGAAATGAGTTGCCAAAATCGCCCTGGAAAGCTCCGGATAAAAAGTCGGCAAACTGAACGAGGAGCGGGCGGTTAAAGCCCAGCTCCTCGCGCAGTGCTTCAATTTCTGCAGGAGTGGCATGTCTCGATACCATCAAGCTGACCGGATCACCGGTAATATGCAGCAGCATAAAGACCAGGAACAGCACTCCCAGCAGCAGTGCAGCAGAATAAGCCAGCTTTGATAATAAGTATCTCAATATGCTTCCCCTCTTACTCGTACTTCAAGCCCTTAAGAATCTTTATTCAACAGACACACCTTTCAGGTAGTACTGTTCAGAAATTCTGGGGTTATAATTCTGAACCCGGTCGTTGATTGCTTCAAATGCCGTAGGTGCGTAAAGATAAATGAACGGCGGGTCCTCATACATGTATTCCAGAATCCTGGTATAAACTTCTGCCCGCTCCTGAGAATCAGGGGTCAATTCAAGTTCACGAACCATGTCTACCAGAACCGGATCAAGCCAGGCTGCATAGCTGGCATCTTCTCCACCGACTGAGCCAACAAGACGGGGGTAAGCTTCACCGGTACTTGAAGACCAGCTGTCGGCAAATAACGGTGGCAGCTGACGGTTCGCCTGCTGATCCCAGAACGAACCGGATTCCATGAATATCAGGTCAACTTCGATCCCTATCTCTCCCCAGTATGATGCAACAGCCTGCAGGACTTGTTCGAAGTTTGTATAGGTTTCAGATGGTCCGGCCATCTCAATGGCAAATCCATCAGGATACCCGGCCTCTGCCAGCAGATCTCTTGCTCTATCCGGATCGTAAGGATAGGGTGTGACACTGGGATCATGCCCCAGGTTACCTGGAATGATTAAACCGGAAATCCTTTCTGCATATCCGTCGAAGAGCCGGTCAATTATGGCATCATAATCGACGGCATAACTCATGGCCTGCCTGACCAGTTTGTCTTCAATGGGAGTGCCAATACCGGTACTCATATTATTGAAAGTGACATAGTAAACCCGGTCCTGGCCGTAAGTTACAAGCGATACGTTCTCAGCCTCTTCAACCGCATCAGCCTGCTCAGGTCCGAGGTTGCTGACTATATCAATATCGTCATTAACCAGGGCGGCAAAACGAGTTGCAGTGTCCGGAATAGGACGGTAAATCAATTTGTCAACCCTGGGATAGCCTTCGTCCCAGTAGTCTTCAAACGCTTCCAGGACTATCCTGTCGCCGGTAAGCCATTCGACAAATTTAAAAGGCCCGGTTGCGACTGGATGCTGCAGGTAACCTTCTTCACCCACTTCATCATGATACTGCTTGGACATAATACCCCAGTGCTCGTTCATTAAGAGCAGCAAAAAGGCATTGGGAGCTTCAAGCCTTGCCTCAACGGTGTAATCGTCAATCTTAACCATCTCATCAACAGCAAGGAAGTCTTCCCTGTAAGTAATATCTGCCCCCTGGCCGCGTTCCCAGGTGAAAACAACATCATCCGCAGTGAAGGGATACCCGTTGTGGAAAACTACGTCTTCACGCAGGTTGAAGGTATAGACCAGGCCGTCATCTGAAATATCCCAGCTTTCGGCCAGGGCAGGGACAATTACTCCTTCATCGTTCATCCAAACCAGCGAATCGAAAATACTCCAGGCTACGTTGGAAGCTACCCTGGAATCACCCGTTGCCGGTTCAATTGTATTGGGGTTGGTCTGCAGGGCAACCCGCAATACGCTCTCACCCGTCTCTTCATCCGCCGCTTCATCCTCCGCTTCATCATCTGGCTCGGCTACATCGGGTTCATCTACCGCTTCTTCGCCACCGCAGCCGGTAAAGGCAAGCATACCAAATGCAAGCAATACCAGTAAAACGATGTAAAACAGACTGCTCTTTGAGCTTTTCATATAATTCCCCTCCTTGACTAATATATTAAAGCAATAACAATTTAATTAACCTATTAAATTTATCATTCAAATGCCCTTTGTAAATTGCACAGAAAAAAATCAGCTCTATTGTGCAAAAAGCACAAATGTAAGGATTTAAGCTTTAAATACTGTATTATCACGACGCTTACCTTATCCTGACTCCCTGTTTTTCGAGCTGGATTTGCACTTTAGCGATATCCACTGCAGCAGAAGTCTTTCCTGTTTTTATTGCTGTTGCAGCAGCAACACCGGCCCCCTGGCCGGTAACGGCACAGCACATCATCTGCCTGGTAGCCGAATGAGATACCCTGTCACCTGCTACACAACGGCCTGCTACAAGCAGGTTGTCGACATTTTCCGGAACCATAATTCCGTAGGGAATTTGGAAGTAGCGCCCCGTGGTCGGGATGACCACAATCCCGTATGCATCCAGGAATTCGGGGAATATACCGATAGTGTCTTCAAATTCAGCCTGGTTTTTCACATCCTGTTCAGTCAGGTTGGAACGGCCTTTAATCTTGCGCGATTCCCTGGTCCCTATAGAGGAACCAATGGTTCTCAACTTGGCCTTTTCAAAACCGGGCTGGTAGCGACGCAGGGCCTCAATGGCCTGTAAAACCTGCTTCCTACCCTCTATCTCAGCCCTGGTAAGATCCCACACATTGGTGCAATCAATGCCGGTTACCCTAACCACATTTATACCCGTTACTTCACCTGCCTCAGTAATAGCATGCCAGAATCCTTCCAGAGGTGAATCCTTCGGAATTATACCGTCCTTACGAGCCTGTTCAAACACATGGGTAAAGTAAGCGCTGAATAACTCTTCCTCACCTTTGACCGTCAGGCTAGACCAATCGCCAATTTTACCGGGATACTCTGTAATATTTTTTCTGAAGGCGGCAATATCCACACCGCTAACTCCGAACCCGGTTGTTACATTCATCAACCGGCCCCTGGATTCCATGCTGTAGGGAGCCCCGGCAAAGGCAGCTATGTCTGCATCACCGGAAGCATCAATGACTACTTTCGCTAATATCGCCTGCCGCCCGGACTTGCTCTCCGTAATGACCCCCTTTAACCGGCCCTGATCAACAATAGCACCCACAGCATAGCAGTGATAGAGCGGCCTGACACCGGACTCTATAATAAGCTGATCTGCCGCACATTTAAACATGTCAGCATCAAGCAACCGGCCGGTAGACTCCGGGTCAGGGTAAGTTCCACCGAAGTTGGTGGCGTACTCTTCCAGTTCCCGGCCGATCCCGCCTGCCTCAACAGTGTTCTCTTTACGATACCAAACCAGGGACTCAACCATGGCCTGGGTCAGGGTCCCACCAATAAAGCCGTATCTTTCGAGCAGGATTGTATCAACGTCCTCGCGCGCGGCAGCCATGGCTGCCGCCATACCGGCCGGGCCGCCACCCACCACCAGCACATCCGTCTCTGCTAGAACAGGCAGCTTTCTCGCTTCTTCATCTATTGTTTTCAATTAGCTTATCACCCTGATCCTTAGAAATTAGATCATCTTCTGTCAGCCTTAAGTGGCATTTTGCCTGATATATGATGCTGCAGCGGCAGTTCCAGCTCCCTGATCCAGCTTGCAGCCCAGGTCGGTTAAAATG
>PXBM01000079.1 GCA_003566935.1 Syntrophomonadaceae bacterium
CAGTTGGTCGCCAACATGGATTATCCTGCCTTTGTCTTCGACCAGGTACTTATATACGGTGTTGTTCCGATCACAGGTTAAAATTTGCCCCTTGAATAGCTGCATTCTATCAGCCTCGCTTTCAACTATTGCCTATCTTTTGTTGACCCACTCTACTTCACCTTTTCTCAGGTTGCAGTAACGTGGGGCCAGCTCTTCCCAGTTTTCCCTCTCTTCTCTTTCCGCAGTCAGGTAATCCTGGACTATAGCACCATCCTTGATTTCCACTACCCGGTCACAGCGGGCGGCAATATGCCGATCGTGGGTAACTATAATGAAGGTGGTGCCAAATTCTTCGTTAATTTCCCGCATCAGCTGGTTGACCTGCTCGGCCGAATCGCTGTCCAAGTTACCCGTCGGCTCGTCGGCCAGGATTACCCCGGGCCGGTTGATCAAGGCCCTGGCGATAGCTACCCGCTGCTGCTGTCCTCCGGAAAGATCGGTTGACTTGTTATTCATCCGCTCGGAGACGCCAACCCGATCTAAGAGCTGCTTCGCCAGTTTAAGTATGTCGGGCGGCGGGTTCCCCTGGCCCAGCCAGTGGGGTATGAGAACGTTTTCCAGGGCGCTGAACTCCGGAAGCAGGTAGTGAAACTGGAATATAAAGCCCATCATCCGGTTGCGGAAAACGGCCAGTTCATCGTCGCTCAAGGAGCTTAAATTACGTTCATTGGAATATACCGTACCGCTGCTAGGCCGGTCAAGGGTGCCCAGGATATTGAGCAGGGTGCTTTTTCCCGACCCCGACTGCCCGATGATAGCACTAAATTCCTGTTTTTTAAAGGCCAGGTTGATATCTTTTAAGACATGGGTTTTAACTTTCTGACCGTATACTTTATTAACACCAACCAGGGATAACAGGTCAGCCATTTTTAATCACCTCTATAGTATTAAGCTTTGCTGCCCGGCGGGCCGGTATTGCTGCCGCGCCCATCCCGGCCAAGGTGGCTACGGCGATGGCGAATATAAAGACCAGGGGGTCGAAAGATATCGGGAACAGCGGCATCCCGGCTTCATCGGCGGTAAAGGTAAAGAAAGATAACAGGAGCAGGGCTCCCAAAAACGAACCGATCAGCGAACCGAGCAGTCCCAACAGGGCCCCCTGGATCAGGAATATCCTGCTGACTCCGGCTGTTGAAATGCCAAGCGCTTTTAAAATGCCGATCTGTCGCGACTTCTGCATAACCGATACGGCCAGCACGCTGGAAATGCCGAGGGCAACTGCCAGCAGCACAAAGGCCTGGATCACATATGAGGATATACCCTGGCTGCTGAGAGCACTTAGCAGGTCGGGGTTTTCTTCTTCCCAGCTGCTCCAGGATAGCTCCGGAAAACTCTGTTCCAGGCGGCGGGCCAGCTCTTCGGCTTGGAATACATCTTCTAGCTGAAGCTCAAGCCCGGTGATGGCGTTGGACAGCTGGTATATGGTCTGGGCCCCGTCTAAGGATATAAAAATCCAGGAAGCGTTAATCGCCTGGCTGCCAAGGTCAAAAATACCCCTGATCGTGTAGCTGCTTGCTGTCCCTTCCAGGTTCGAAAGCCGGATCAGGTCGCCCGGGGCAAGATCAAGCTCTTCAGCCAGGTCGACTCCGATCAGGACCTGGCTCTTACCGACCATAAAGTCCCCTTCAACCATCCGCTCTTCTATATTATAGATCGGATCGGCTCGGTTTAGATCAACTCCGCGGATCCGCACGGATACATTTTTTTCTCCGCGGGATAAAAAACCGGAACCTTCCGCCACGGGGGATACTGCCGTAAAAAGCTCACGGCGGCCGAGCTGCTCAATCAGGTGATCCCACTCATTTAAAGGTCTGGTGGTATCGAAAAGGCCGCCCGTGCGGCTTAAGACAACCTTGTTTTCTTCGGCAGGAAACAGGCTCTGCAGGGGATCTTCACGGGAACTGACCACAATATGGGGTGAACTACCCACAGTGGTGTTAACCAGGTCCTGCTGCAGGCCGGTGATCAGGATATTTAAAAAGATCAACACTGATATACCGATGGCAATGCCAACGGCTATAAATAAAGTCTGTGATCTGCCTTCTATTAAAAACCTGAAGGCCGCTTTCCAAATAAACATTAATTACTGCTTCCTGTTCCGCTTAATCTGATTCTCTGCCCATCCGACAGGTCCAGCTCGGTCAAAACTTTATCACCGGGCTGCAGGCCTTCTTTTACCAGCAAAAGCCCCCTGCCAAGGTCTTTCGTTTCGATGGCCCGCTTTTCGGCAAGGTCGTCATTTTCCACAAAGACATAAACCCGGTCATCTTCCCGGAAGGTGTAGACCTGGTCCAAAACCAGGCTGTCTGCGGTGCGGGCGGTGACGATTTCCGCGCTAACCGCCAGGTCGGGCAGCAGTTCCGGCTCAAAGCGGTCGAGCTTAAACCGGACCGGGAAAGTACCACGATCGGGGTCAACGGAACTGGCCAGGCGATCTACTTTTCCCTGAAAAAGCTGATCCGGAAAAGCGCTGCTGCTGACCAACACTTCCTGGCCAACGGTTATAGTTCCGGCAAACTCTTCGTCTACCAGGGCTTCAATCACTATATTGGCGGTGGCCGGTATAATCGTGCATATTTCCTGGCCTGTTGACACGTACTGACCTCTGTTAGCGGCAGTACTGGTAATTACTCCCCCAAAAGGGGCCCTTAACTCAGTTTGGTCCAATTCCAGGTGAGCCTGGTCGAGCTGGTTTTGGGCCTGCTCCACACTTAGCCTGGCCTGGCGCAGCTCCTCATTTTCCAGGGCAGATAATGCAGAAGCCGCTGACCTTTTCTGTGATTGGGCAATGTCCCTTTCCCTGGCCAGGTTATTGGTTTCCCTTTCTGCCTGTTGCAGCTCTTCCCTGGCCAGATCCAGTTTAGCTATGGCCTGTTCCCATTTATTAAAAGCCTCATTTAATTCATCCCGTTCTATCTCATCCCGATCAAAGAGTTCTTGTTTATCGTCATAATTCTTACGGCTATCCTGTTCCTCTTCTTCTGCCCCTTCAACCCGCTCCAGGGCCGGTTCGAGCAGATCTTCAAAAGCAATATCATAAGCGCTTTCGGCGGTTTCCGCCCGCTTTTCCGCCTGGGTCAAGTTTTCCCGGGCCTGCTCCAGCTCCCGGTTTTGCAGCCTTTCCAGGGCCAGGCTGGCGCTGTCAAGCTGGTTTTCACTCTGCCTGACCAGGTTTTGGGCCTGGCTGTCATCCTGGCGGGCAATGATATCACCTGTTGATACCTGGTCCCCTTCCTCAATAACCAGCTCAAGCATCCTTCCCGGGCGCTCAAAGGAAAGAGGTACCGCCCCTTCACCAATTACCCTGCCTGAAACCAGCAGGGTTTCAACTGCTTCTTCCTGCTCCATTTCCAGGAAGGTTACCTCCGGAACATTAAAATAGTTCCAGGCAAAATATGCTGATGCACCGACAATAATTAAGATAATTGCGATTAATACTCTTTTTAACAAATAATCACCCCTTGCAGGAAAACATTAATACTTATGTCCCTAAATTGTTTCTATATTAATATTCGTTATTAATTTATGCAGTTCCTTTTTATAGAGTATTACTTTTGCATATTAATTGATAATAATTAATAACTATTTTACAATAAATACCCATAGGTAGAAAGAGAACAATAAAACATAAACATAATAATTTTTGACAAGCCCGGCGGTGATCGGTTATATTAAAAAGAAATTTTCCTATCATTCAAGTAGTAGTTATATATTTAATCACCCAAAGGAGTGAATTTATGTCCGGACCAAAAAAAGATAATCTACCAGCAGAAGAAGTGTTAAATTCCTTTGCCATAGTTCAGCAGCAGTGCGACACCTGCGCGCTGCAGTTGGAGCTGCCTAATGATATTGCCGAAATCATAAAAAACCCGATGCGGGAAATAC
>PXBM01000128.1 GCA_003566935.1 Syntrophomonadaceae bacterium
GATCAATATCTTTCAGGGTCCGGCAGTAGTGCTCAACCGTTGCGTTGACCTTTGCATAATCCAGGATACCTATTTTAAAAGGCGCGAAGGACAACCTTTTACCTTCGCGCCAGTTTATTGAATAACTGCTATCTCCAGAGGAAAATGTTAGAGCATAATTATTGAAGCTGATCTCATCTGCACTTTCTATTATTTCCTGTATTTCGACGAACAGCTCATAATCAAGTCCAATGGTGCAGGGACCTCTCTCAAAACCCGACTTTGCAATCATCAACAGGTGCGGCCAGTTTTCCACCTGAAAGTTTATCATATCTTTATGGACAGACAGCAGATTAACTTTGTATCCATTGTTGTAACGTTCAAGATCTGCTGCATACCATGCTGAGAATCGGTTTCTCAATTTAATTCACCTGTAATTAAGTTAAAAAATAATGTAGCTGCCTAACCTGCTTAAGTATACTAGGCTCGCTGATCGTTTCAGTTATTTTAATTTGGCTGGCAGTATCAGACGATCTTTTTATCACGAAATGTTTTTATATCATCTTCCGAGTAGCCCAGTTCAGACAAAACTTCGTCCGTGTGCTGCCCCAGGGTTGGCGGTACCGCTGAAACTTCGCCGGGAGTCAGTGAAAGCTTTGTCGGCACACCGGTTAGCTTGATCATACCGGCGGTAGGATGTTCTTTTTCCAGCACCATTTCCCGGATATCCACATGCGGGTCGGTCAAAACCTGGTCCAGGGTCCGGATACGTCCGCAGGGCACTCCCTCTTTCTCCATGATTTTTACCCATTCTTCCGTATTCTTAGTCCTGGTAATTTCCTCTAAGATCTCCTTTAACTCAGCAGGATTCTGGTTGCGCGACTTCATATCGGCAAAACGCGGGTCTTCATTCAGATCTTCCCGGCCGAGCACTTTTGCAAAGTTTTCCCAGAGCCTCTGGTTGCCCACGGCAAAAATCACGTATCCATCTTTTGTTTCAAAGCTCTCATAAGGCGTAATCATCGGATGACGATTACCGACCCGCTGCGGGGTGTCACCCGTAGCCATGAAATTACCGGCCTGGTAAGTCAGGATAGAAATAATCGAATCCATTAAGGATACATCGACAAATTGTCCCTTACCAGTCTGGTTGCGAACCAGTAAAGCCAGGAGGATTCCTTCAACGGCATGGAAACCGCCCAGTAAATCAGCGATAGCTACGCCAACCCGCTGCGGCGGACCATCCGGGAAACCGGTGATACTCATCAAGCCGGCTTCGCCCTGGATCATCACATCAAAGCTCGGCTTTTCCCGGTAGGGACTGTTGTGGCCGTAACCGGTAACTGAACAGTAGATAATGTCTTCTTTTATCTTTTTAACATCATCGTAAGTCAGTCCCATTTTTTCGGTTACGCCAATCCGGAAATTTTCTATAAAAACATCTGCTTCGCTTATTAACTTATGCAGGATTTCTTTGCCTTTTTCTTCCCGCAGGTTGAGAGTAACGCTTTTTTTATTACGGTTGAAAGACATATAGTAAGCCGACTCGCCGTTAAGAAATGGCGGCCCGAGGGCCCTGGAATCATCACCTCTCTCGGGTGTTTCGATCTTGAGTATCTCCGCTCCCATATCACCGAGTTTCATGGTGCAGTAAGGACCGGCAATGAAACGGCTTAAATCAACAACTTTTATCCCTGCTAGCGGTTTTTGCATCCTTCTATTCCTCCTTTAATTAAAGAAAATTTCTACAGACCTCTTCTAAAATCCTTCTGCCGTAATTTTCACCCAACCTTTTATTTTGCTCTGGCACAGTGTATAATAAAAAGCAAACATAAGTTCGCATGGCAGGTGATCCGGTGCATTGCAGGTGAAAAAGAAAGTTATTTTTCTGGCCGATATGGAGTCATTCTATGCCAGCGTGGAAGCGGCACGTAATCCCTCCCTGCGCGGGAAACCACTCGTTGTTTGCGGTGACCCAAAGCTGCGCCATGGTATTATTCTTGCTGCCAGCCCGGAAGCCAAGGCCCACGGTATTAAAACCGGCCAGCCGGCCTGGGAGGCAAAGCGCATGTGCCCCTGGGTGGTTTTCACCCATCCCCGCATGCAAAGCTATATCAACTGCTCTATGCAGATAACTCGTATTTTCGAGCAGTTTACCGACCGGGTGCTGCCGTACTCGATTGATGAGCAGTTTCTTGACTTAACAGGTATGGAAAACATTTACGGCCCGCCCCGCCAGGCTGCGGCAGCCCTGATGGAAAGAGTATGGCGGGAAACAGGGGTGCGCTGCCGGGTCGGGGTGGGTGAAAACCTGCTCCAGGCCAAAATGGCCTGTGACTGTTTTGCCAAGAAGGTCGCTGACCGTTTCTTTGAACTGAGCAGCGATAATTATGCAGTTTATACCTGGTCCCTGCCGGTTAAAGCGCTTTTCGGTGTCGGCCACCGCATGGAACGCAACTTTAACCGGATCGGGGTACGCACCATCGGTCACCTGGCCGGTTTGTCGCGCGATATGCTGCGGCGGCGCTGGGGAATTAATGGTGAAGTGCTCTGGCTTAACGCCCACGGTATCGATTACTCCACTGTCGATCCCGCTGCTGCCCGTGAGCAAAAGGGTGTCGGTCATATGGCCACCCTGCCCCGCGATTACCGTAAGCAAGAGGAAATTGAGCTGGTCCTCCGGGAAATGACCGCAGAAGTATGTGCCAGGGTCCGCCGGCAGGGCAAAATCGGTTCGACAGTGCATCTTTATTGCAAAGGGGCGGATTTTGATTATCCAACCGGGTTTTCGCGGCAAAAGAAGCTGCCAGAACCGACAGCGTCTCCAGCAGAGGTATACCTGATGGTCGAACTGCTTTTTCGCAAATACTGGGACAGGATGCCGATCCGGGCAGTGGGCATCAGCCTGACCGGCCTTACTGTTTACCGGCAGCTGCGGCTTTCCTTCGACAGTCGCTATGAAACCGAGGAGGCCCTGGCTGCAACAGTAGACATGGTAAGGGAACGCTTTGGTAAAACGAGCCTTTTTTCAGCATCTTCCCTGAAGCCGGGTGCCCAGTTTTTGCAGCGGGCCGGAATGATTGGAGGGCATGACGCGTGAGCAAAAAACTAACCGGTCAGTTTCTGTGCAGCAGGATGATGCTGCCCGAACACTGTTCCGGGCTGCAGAAACATGCAGACCAGCTGGACTGGGATGAAGCCCACCGTCATCCGGAGCTTGATGAACAGCGGCAGGAAGAGATGCAGCAGTCGTTCGAACAGGCCCTAGCCGGTCAGACTGCATTAGAAATTACCACATTAACGAACCAGGGGTACCGGTTTTACAGCGGTATTCCTCTCCGTATAGATCAGGCCTATGGCTTGGTTTACCTCCGTGAAAGGGAAGGAAAGCTTATAAAAATAAAGGCCCGGGAAGTTACCGGGCTTAAACCGGCCTGAGCGCCCACCTTAACCCGCCTGCTGTTGGTTAATCTTAAGTTTCTGCTTGGCCTGGAAAACCAGGCCTTCCACCATTTCATCACGGTTGGAGTTATCCTGCCCGTCGTAGTATACGGTTATAATCGGCATGTTAAGTTCTTGTTGTAAAGATCGCTGCTGAGCTTCAACTATAGATGCAGGCATGCAGGTAAAGGGTGCTACAAATACTGCCCCTGCTACCCTGTCGCGGCTGGCAAAAGCAGCTGCCCGGCCAATGGTCATCGGGGGCTCACCGCCGTAATGGTTGGAAACATACTTTTCAGCCCGCTCCATAATTTCCTTCGGTGCCGGTTCTTCATAACCGGCTAACAGTTCACCGGCAGCTTCCTCCTGGGCGTGTTCGTCCCGCAGGGCAATTTTTAGCAGCCAGCCATATAAAGCCTGCTTTATAAAATCTCCGGGCTTGCGGTTTAACTTGAATTCCTGTTTAGCC
>PXBM01000263.1 GCA_003566935.1 Syntrophomonadaceae bacterium
CCATTTCCATCAATCAGCACAGCACCTTTGAAAACTTTGATCATTGTGGCAAGCCCTTTCCTTTTAAAGATAACAGGGAGCAGGAGCAAAGAATCCTGCTCCCTGTATAATATGGGGGGTCAATCTTTTAGTAACTTACATCGTGGGCCAAAACATTGCCCAGGGAATCAAGTTCAAAACCGCTGATATCACTTAAAACAACAGCAGTATAGTCACTGTGGGCAATCGGAATCATCCCCACGTCGCGATGTGATATTTCTTGCATTTCACGGTAATACTGTGCCTGCTCTGCACGGTCATAGCTTGACAAGGCCTGATCTGAAAGAGCAGATAGCTCATCAGGCCGGTAATGGCTGTCAACAGCTCTAAGCAGTAAAGCATTTAAGAAGTTGTTAGGATGCGGCACATCAAACCAGCCGACAAAACCAATGTCATGCTCAAATTCTCTAAGCAGGCTCCTATGAGTACCCCATTCATTTACAATTACCTCAGCATTAATGCCAGCCTGACCGAGGTAACTGCTCATAATCTCTGCGGCATCCACAGGACGTCCGATGTAACCTCTTGATTCAGCAAAAACGTGCAGGGTTGTATCGAAGCCTTCCGGGTATCCGGCTTCTTCCAAGAGGCTTACTGCCGTTTCAACACTGTATTCATAAGGCTCAATATCATCATAAAAGCCAAAAATTGTTGGTGGCATAGGAGTTTTCGCCCAGGTGCCAAGACCTTCATAAAGAGTTTCTACCAGCTCTTCGAAGTTAATTGCATGCATAACAGCGCGGCGGACCCTGACATCGTCAAAGGGCTCAGCTTCATGGTTAATTGCTGCAAAGAAAAGGTTAGCCCCCGGCTTTTGCATCATTCTCAGGTTTTCGTCATTTGCGATCGTGTCCAGCTGGGCCGGCGCTATCGATTTTATAGCATGGACCTGCCCGGCCTGAAGTTCCATCAGGCGGGTTGACTCATCGGGTACTACTTTCCAGACAATCGATTGGATTGCCGGTTGATCTCCCCAGTAACCATCAAATTTTTCAAGCACTATGTATTCGTCTCTTCTCCATTCTGAGAACATAAAAGGTCCGGTTCCCGATGGATTACTGGCAAAAGCTTCACCGTGTTCCTCGACCGCAGTGGGGCTGACAATGTACTGAGAGTACATGCCCATGTAAGTTAGGAATGGTCCGAAAGGCTCAACAAGCTCAAATTCGACAACATAGTCATCTACAGCCCTGACTTCTGCAAGGGCGCTGCCCAGCAGCCAGTCCATGTAAGCCAGGCCCTGATCACCAAGACCATAGTAAGGATGATCTTCATCAAGAATACGCATAAAGCTGAATTCAACTGCATCTGCATTAAACTCACTGCCATCATGGAACTGAACCCCTTCCCTCAGGTTAAAGGTCCAAACAGTTCCATCTTCTGACACATCCCAATCAAGAGCCAGTGCCGGTTCTACATTTAGATCATCATCTGCAAACCTGACCAGTCCCTCATAAATATGATACATTAAATCAATTTCACCTTCATAGTACGCGTAACCGGTATCCAGGGTATTCGCATCAGTACTCCTGGCAATAATAAAGCTTTCAAGCGGATCCTCTGCAACAGCCTCATCGTCTGTCGGTTCTTCATCCACAGCGTCTTCATCAGTAACATCAGCAGTATCTGTCCCGCATCCTACAATCAGGAACAGGGCCAGCACCAAACAAACCAGCAATAACAAGTTTTTATTCATGCCTGTCATCATAATCCCTCTTTTCAAATTTTTTGCCTGCAAAACTCAATAACACAACGTCAGCTAACCCCTCGGTTGATAAAAAACCCAATCTGCTGCCAGCTTCACCTCCTTGATGCTTTTTAAGACTCAGTTATAATCAACCGGCACAGCAATTAATTATGCCATGCTATCATTTGTATAAAGGTGACAGGACACTTCATGGCTCTTTGCAACAGGCAGTATTTCAGGTGAAACCCTGCGGCAAATATCCATAACTTCAGGGCAACGGGGATGAAAAGCACATCCTGTTGGAGGATTAATCGGGCTTGGAATTTCACCCTCCAGGGAGGCCAATTTTGCATCCATTTCAGGATCGGGAATCGGAATAGACCGAATTAGTGCTTTAGTATATGGATGTTTAGCATCTTCAAAGAGCTCATCTTTCCCTGCAAGCTCAACAATTTTACCAAGATACATCACAGCTACCCTGTCGCTGATATGTTTAATTACATTTAGATCATGAGAAATGAATATATAGGTTAGGTTAAGCTGCTTTTTCAAATCTTCAAAAAGATTTATGACCTGGGCCTGGATCGATACATCGAGGGCCGATACCGGTTCATCGGCAATAATCACCCTGGGATCGAGCGCAAGAGCCCGGGCAATAGAGATTCTTTGCCGCTGTCCACCACTAAACTCATGGGAAAAACTATCCGCATACTCTTCACGCAGTCCCACAAGTGACATCAACTCTTTTACTTTTTCAGCCCTACTTTTACGATTGCCTATTTTATGGATGACCATCGGCTCAGATACCAGTTTTACCACTTTCCATTTAGGATTTAAGCTCGAGTATGGATCCTGGTATACGGTTTGTACATTACGCCTGAATTTTTTCAATTCAGCTTTACTCATCTCAAAAATATTTGACCCTTGATAGTAAACTTTACCTTCTGTCGGCTCCTCAACGTAAAGCAGCAGTTTGCGGGTAGTTGATTTCCCGCAACCGGACTCCCCAACCAGCCCCAGGGTCTCACCCTCAAAAAGATCAAAATTAATCCCATCAACAGCTTTGAGTAAATCATACTTTGTAAAGCTGTCTACCTTTTTAATTGGGTAATGCATTTTCAGGTTTCTTACAGACATCAATGGTTCCATAAATATCTCTCCAGCATTTAATTGTATAACCAGCAACGTACTGATCTTCCCTTTATTTCTGTAACCGGTGGCGTTTTTTCAATACAGACAGGCAAACGTTCACTACATCGATCATTAAAGCGGCAGCCCGGCGGAACTTGTGACATATGAGGAACCGTTCCTTTAATTTCTTCCAAACGTTCCTGCCTTTTAGTAATCTGCGGAATCGTCTTTAACAGTCCCCTGGTGTAAGGATGGAGAGGATCGGCAAATAGTTCCTTTACCGAAGAATATTCCATGATGTGACCAGCATACATCACTACCACATCATGGGCGACCTGGGCAATAACCCCGAGATCGTGGGTTATCATCAGTAAGCTAGTTTGCATCTTTTGTTGCAAGTTATTCATAAGCTCAAGAATCTGGGCCTGAATCGTAACATCGAGAGCGGTTGTCGGTTCATCAGCAATCAGAATATCCGGTTCACAGGCCATAGCCATGGCTATCATCACACGCTGCCTCATTCCTCCACTAAGCCGGTGAGGAAAATCTTTCATCCTGCGTTCCGGGTTAGGAATGCCAACAAGGCTTAGAAGTTCAATAATCCTAATGCGAGTTTCTTTCCTATTCTGACCTTTATGCAGGGAGAGTACTTCAGCCATCTGGTATTCCACGGTAAAAACAGGATTAAGTGAAGTCATTGGTTCCTGGAAGATCATTGCAAGCTGATTGCCGCGTATATTATTCATTTCCTTTTTCTTCAGCTTAAGCAAATCCTGATCTTTATAATAGATATTTCCGGTAACGGTGGCATGAGCAGGCAGCAGTCCCATCACAGCAAGAGCGGTAACACTTTTACCACATCCCGATTCCCCGACTAACCCCAGGGTTTTACCCTTGCCAAGGGCCAGTTCTATACCATCAACAGCCAGGATTTTTGCACGATCTGTCTGGAATTCAATTTTTAAATTTTCAACCTGCAGTAAAGGCGAGTCAGACAAAAGCGCAA
>PXBM01000286.1 GCA_003566935.1 Syntrophomonadaceae bacterium
GTCACCGCTGTTCTCACGCAGCACTTTCTCGCAGGCGGCAACATAAGGGCTCAAACTGGTGCTGCTTGTACCCAGTGGAACGATTGATATTTCTACAACAGCCATTATCTCAAACCTCCATATATGAGTATTAATTATCTCTATTATATCAAATAAGAAAGGTTTTCTGTATTCAGATTTCCAGGGTGGTCCAGTGGTTAGGATGGATCTGTGAGTGGATTTTTTCAATTTTACTATTGTGTATGAGCGATCATTCCTTTATGGTTAAATAATTTTTTCACCGGTCCAGGTGTCGTTTATCCATTTTATCTTTTATCCAGTTGATCAAAGGCAGATGAGTTTTGCCATCAATGCAGTTTAAACAGGTCGCAAATGACAATTTCATTCACCTCTACACATGTCCGGATAAGAAGCTTTTCCGCAAGTAAGGATCAAATTTTTAGATGGCATAGCGCAGCATGATGCGCGGCATTTTTTTGTATCTTGGTTTTAAAAAGTTTAACTCTACCTCAAAGTCTCTATTACCGATTTCTCTTAACATCCAACCGACCGCCTTGTGAATCAGGTCGTGCTTGCATTTTAGCAGCAGGTCGGCAAGTTCAGGCAGGGGTGTTGAGCGGTAGTATTTACGGGCAATTTTACGCTGGTTCGGAACTGTCACACCTATAAAAAGGTCACCTTCACCGTACCCGCCTGGGTGAGCCTGGAAAAACTTAGGTAGAAAAGCAGCTTTTTAGGATCGGTCAGTATTTCAAGGTCCGACTTGATGCTCTCTGCGCTGTTCATGGTTAAACTACCCCTAATAGGCAAACTGGTGCGTTTTTCGCTCAATGCATTAGACCCTTTCAGCATTCTCAAAGCAGCTCAGGCCTGGCTATCATACAATTTATACAAAGCCTGAGTTCCAGAATCATCCTCTCCCGATGATGCCAGTTGATCGTATAAATTTTTTGCCTGTATCAAACCAGGAGTTTTTAAGTCCATTGCTTCTGCAGATTGGATGGCAATATTCATATCTTTAATGAAATGTTTGACATAAAATCCAGGGGCAAAATCGCCCTTAATCATCCGGGGGGCTAATTTACTTAATGCAAAGCTGCTGGCAGCTCCTGTTTCTATTGCTTTGAGGACATTTTCCTGGTCTAATCCTGCTTTTTTTGCATAGGACATGCCCTCTGCTATCCCCATCATTGTGCTGGCAATTATAATTTGGTTTGCCATCTTGGTATGTTGGCCCGAACCGGCTGGTCCCTGTAGGGTTATATTTGTTCCCATTAACTCAAGTATTGGTTTGACAGCATAAAAAGCTTCTTTTTCCCCACCGACCATAATTGCAAGTGTAGCATCTCGAGCACCTATATCTCCACCGGAAACAGGTGCATCAAGGGCATATATTTTTTTTGCCTTTGCTGTATCCGCAATTTTTCTGGCCAGAAGCGGTGTGGATGTGGTCATATCAATCAAATAACTTCCTGATCGGGCATGCTTTAGTATTCCGACTTCATTAAAATAAACTTCCTCTACATCTGCGGGATAACCGACAATGGTAATAATTATATCGGCTTTTGCTGCCAGTTCCCTGATTGTCTCACACCATATTGCACCATTGTCAATCAATTCCTGAGCCTTATCTTTAGTACGATTATATAAAAGTAAGTCATGCCCACCTCTCATAAGATGGTCAGCCATGCTTTTGCCCATAACGCCGGTACCAATGAAACCAACAGTTTGTTCCGTCATCCAGTTCCGCCTCCCTCTTAAGTATTGGTATTATTTTCAATATGGGTAGTCAAAATCCTTTATGAAAAAATTTATAATAATAAATTTGACATACCATCGGTACTGTGTTATAAACTATAAAACTAAAGATAGCCAAATGCTTTGATCAGGAATAGTAAGTTTGGACAGGGTGTTACAGCGAACCTGCGTCAGTGGAAAGCAGGCACATACCGGCAAACTGAATGGGCCTGTGAGCAGCAGACCAAAAGCATAATAATTATGCGAGTAGGCTCTGACGGAAACCCCGACCGTGAAAACGGGGCAGGTATCGGTCAGGATTATTAGTAAATGGCCTGTACCTGAAACGAGAGAGATTCCTTATCCTCAAGTTCTGCCTTTAGCAGGACCGGAGTCTCAAGCCGGGTGGCACCACGGAAGATAGACTTTCGTCCCAGTGGACGAGAGGTTTTTTTATTTTCAGGTGGTTTGAGATGCAATGACGGCTGAGACACTTTGAATCTAAATATATAGGTGGGGATGTTTGATTCAAGGAATCTAACTAAGGTGGTACCGCGGAAGTGACCTTTCGCCCTTATCCAGGGTGAAAGGTTTTTTATTTTGGAAAGGAGTTTATAAACATGTTAGTAAAAGAAGCATACTGCCCGACGAAAGAAGAATATATCAAGCTTGCACAAGAAGATTATAACCTGATCCCGGTCTGGCGGGAGATCGTAGCAGACCTGGAAACGCCGGTTTCGGTCTATGCCAAGGTTTTTAGTGAAGACAGTTCCTGCCTGCTGGAAAGTGTGGAAGGCAGCGCCAGGCTATCTCGCTATTCATTTATTGCCGGTGACCCATTTTTAACCGTAAAGGCTCATGGCAATAAAATTGAAATTAATAACGGCGAAAAGATTATCAGGAAGCAGGGCAGCCTAGATGCAGAACTGCGTCATATACTAAAATCTTTCAGGGCAGTGGAAAGCCCGGATTTGCCCCGTTTCTTTGGAGGCGCTGTCGGTTATATCGGCTATGACTCTGTCCGCCAGTTTGAGCATCTGCCCGATCAGCCCTTTGATGACCTCGACCTGCCTGATGCCTGCCTGATCTTTCCGGAAAGTGTAATTGCCTTTGATCACTTAACTTCCAAGCTTAAATTGATAGTGAATGCCAGGATTACCTCCGATCCGGAAAAATCATACATACAGGCCGTAAATAAGATTGAGCAGTTGACAGCAGCGATTCGCGGCAGCAAGCCGGACGAAAGTTTAAAATCTGACCCGCTCAGGCAGAATAATCAGGAATTGGAAGTTAGGAGCGGTATCAGCCGGCCGGACTTTTGCCGCAAGGTTGAAAGAATTAAAGAACATATACGGTCCGGAGACATCCTTCAGGCCGTGCTTTCGCAAAGATTTGAAGTGCGAACAGAGGCATCACCCTTTGAAGTTTACCGCGCGCTGCGTTCAATTAATCCTTCTCCCTACATGTATTACCTCCATTTTGATGACTTGAAAGTGGCCGGCGCTTCACCGGAAATGCTGGTCCGCCTTGATAACGGGGTTGTCGAAAACAGGCCCATTGCCGGAACCAGGCCCCGGGGTGCGGGTCCGGAAAGTGACAAAGCGCTGGAAGAAGAGTTAATAAGTGATCCTAAAGAACAGGCAGAGCATGTTATGCTGGTTGATCTGGGGCGCAATGACCTGGGACGGGTCGCGAAATTTGGCAGCGTCGAAGTTCCCGTATTCATGAACTGTGACCGCTATTCTCATGTCATGCACCTTGTTTCTGAAGTTAAAGGCGAAATTGCAGATGGGAAAGATGCTCTTGATGCCCTGGTCGCAGGTTTTCCTGCCGGAACAGTTTCCGGTGCCCCCAAGATCAGGGCGATGGAAATTATCGATCAAATGGAGCCTGTTAAACGCGGCCCCTACGCCGGGGCTGTCGGTTACTTCTCATATTCCGGCAGCATGGACACCTGTATTACGATACGCACCATCATATTTACAGGCGGCAAGGCGTACGCCCAGGCCGGGGCCGGTATAGTTGCTGATTCTGATCCAAACAATGAGTATGAGGAGACTGTAAATAAGGCTAAAGTTTTAATCAGGGCCTTACAACTTGCCGAGGAGGGATTA
>PXBM01000247.1 GCA_003566935.1 Syntrophomonadaceae bacterium
GAGTCTGGCCAGCAGTCGACAGTGATGTAGCTCAACAAAATTATTTAATCGCGGCATCTTAAAAGATCAGGAACCTTTGAACTATTATTAAGTGAATAATAATTGGCTTGGTGCAATGTAAACTATAGTTTAATTTAACATCAATTTTTCGGCTATCTCACAATCAAAAATCCCCATAAAACAGCCTTTTATTTTCGTTGCTTTGTAAATAAATATTTGCAACCTTATTTTAACGGTGTTACAATACTGTCAGAATAGGGGGACGATTATGAACTTTGCCTATAAAAGGGTCAGCACCGAGAAGCAGGATTTAAGACGCCAGGACAAAGCTTTTACGAGCATTAGCATAGACCGGGAATACTGTGACAAGCTAACCGGTTCAAAAGCTGACCGGCCGCAGCTGAACTGGCTGAGACTGGAAGCAGAGGCCGGCGATAACATCTACGTTGAAAGCATCTCTCGCCTGGGTCGAAATGTTGATGATTTAAGACAGATTGTCCAGGAATTTAAGGACAAAGATGTAACCGTTCATTTTATAAAAGAAGGGTTTAATACCGGCAACAATAATAATATGTTTAAGTTCATGTTAACCATCCTGGGCGCCGTAGTCGAGATGGAGCGCGAACTGACCGTGGAGAGGATCCGCGAGGGCATGGCCAAGGCCAAGCGCTACGGCACCCGCTCCGGAAGACCGGTGGGCCGACCGCCGCGGCAAATCCCGGCCAGCTTTAAGAAGTATTACCCCATGTGGAAAGACGGGGATATAACGGCAACGGCTTTTGCCAGGCTGATCGGAGTGAGTAGACCGACACTTTACAATTACATCAGGGAGCACGGGGATTAGCAACATGCAATGCTTACCCCTAACGCAGCCATACATTTCTCTTCCATCCATCCGTTCCCTATGCCACTGATTCCGTTTTCATCATGTTACTGCTAACAGTTTTCAAGGGAGGCGCTTACGGTATGACCGATCACAACGAGCACGATTATACAAAACTGCCTGACCTAATTGATGCCCTTAAGCCCCACGACCACCTTTGCCTTATCTACGAGAGCCGGGAAGAACGGCTTGAAACCGTGGTGCAGTTTACTCTTTCCGGCCTGAAACGAGGTGAAAAATGCATCTATATTATTGATGCCGGCACTACCGATGAAGTTAAAGCGGCCTTCAAAGCAGCAGGGACAGATATTGATGAATATGAAAGCAGGGGACAGTTTAGTGTTATTTACGAAAAAGATGCCTACACCCGGGAAGGTTTTTTTGATCCAGATTTAATGATTGCTCAGCTGATCTCAGAAAACGAACAAGCTCTCCGTGAGGGTTACCCAGCCCTGCGAATTGTAGGAGAAATGAGCTGTTCCCTGCGCGAATATATAGGCACTGAAAAGATTTTAGAGTACGAGGCAAAGCTGAACAAAAACCTTTTTTCTAAATACCCCTGTTTAGCTCTTTGCATCTATGACCGGTGGAAGTTTGACCCTGAAATCATCAAGGAAGTGGTGATGACCCACCCCCTCTTGATCAGGGGCGGCCAAATCTATAATAACTTCTATTACATAGAACCTGATCACTACCTTGATCCCAAAAAGGAAGAACACGAAGTCCAGTACTTACTAAACAATCTCGAACGGGAAAGAAAGACCCGGGAGAGTTTACAAGAGGAAAAAGCTTATAGTAAAGTGGTAAAGGATAATTTACCAATAGGTTTGGCTGTTAATACGGTCGAACCTGAAGCTAATATCATTTACATGAATGAAAACTTCCCAAGATTTTACCATACAACCATGAAAGCTTTATCTAAATATGATAATTTCTGGGAAGCCGTTTACGAAGACCCTCAGTTTCGTTCTAAGATTAAGGAGAAAGTCCTTAAAGATTTTGCCTTCGGGGATCCAAAGAAAATGTTTTGGGAAAATATCCCGATTACTCGCAACGGCCAGGTGGTGGCTTATATCAACGCCAGTAACACTCCCGTGCCGGATAAGGGTTTAATGATATCAACAGTATGGGATGTTACGGCTCGCGTAAAAGCAGAACAAGCCCTGCGTAAGAGCGAAGAAGAGCATCGCCACCTCTTTGAAACCATGGCCCAGGGGGTAATCTACCAGGATGCAGACGGAAAAATAATTTCGGCCAACCCGGCAGCAGAAAGAATCCTCGGCCTTACATTAGATCAGATGCAGGGCAAAACTTCGATGGATCCACACTGGCAAATGGTCAAGGAAGACGGCACACCGGTGACCGGGACCGAGCACCCGACCATGATCGCCCTGCAGGCAGGGGAAAAAGTAGGTCCGGTAACCAGGGCAGTATTTCACCCGGATAAGAACAGCCATGTCTGGCTAAATATTATCGCTATCCCCCTGTTCCAACCAGGTGAAGAGAAGCCTTTTCAGGTGTATGCAACATTTGAAGATATCACTGAACGCAAGCAGGCTGAAGAAGCCCTTAAACGGGTGGAATGGATGCTTGATACCGGGAAAAGTAAAAATTTCGAGGAAATAAAAAATATACCGGCGCAGCCTTATGGCAGCCTGACGATTTCAGATTCTCCCGGCCTGATTCAGGAAGCGGTCGGCGAAGAAGTGTTGACAGAAATCGCTGCTGATTATCTGAGCCTGCTGGAAACATCAACCGCTGTCTATGAGGCAAACGGCGATTATGCTTTCGGGATCTTTTCTTCCGGCTGGTGCCGCTTATTAGATAATGCCTCCCGCGAACTTTGCAAAACAGATGATAATGACGAGGCTTTAAGGTGCGGCAAATGGCTTTGCCATGAATCCTGCTGGACAGATACTTCTTTAAGGGCTATTGAAACCGGGCAACCGGTTGACACTCCATGTCACGGCGGTCTCCGCCTCTATGCTGTCCCTATCTGGGCCAATCAAGAGGTTGTAGGCGCTATTAACTTCGGCTACGGTGATCCCCCCTGGGATCGAGGTGAATTAAAGGCAATAGCAGATAAATATCAGGTCGATATAAATGAACTGGCTGAAAAAGCAAGGGCTTACGAATCACGGCCGCCGTTTATCATCGAGCTAGCCAAAGATCGCCTCCACGGGTCAGCCAAATTAATCGGCGCCATTGTGGAAAGGAAACAATTAGAGAAGCACCTGCGGGAAATAAACGAATCTCTTACCTTTTACCAGCTGGCTGTTAACAGCATGGATGATTACAAAATTGCAGTTATTGATGAAAACTACCGCTACAAGGCTGTCAGCAAGCAGTACCTGGAAGGCTACAGTTTATCCAAAGTAGAAATAGAAGGCAAAGAAGTTGCTGATTTAGTGGGCCAGGAAACCTTCGAGCAAGCTATCAAACCTCATTTGGATCGCGCCCTTAAAGGTGAAGTGGTAACCTACCAGGACTGGTTTGAGATCCCCACCAGGGGTCAAAGATTCACAGAGGTAAACTATTACCCGATTTTTGGAGAAAACGAAAATGTGTATGCAGTAGCGGCTATAACACACGACATCACTGATCTAAAGCTGGCTGAAGAAGAAAAACAAGAAACCTATAAGAGGCTTAAAGCTCTGCTTGACAACAGCCCGAGTCAAATTATAATTTTTGATGAAAATGGCACCTATATGGAAGTATCCAGGGCTGCGGCTAAAATTATCGGCCTTTCGGTTGAAGAAATATGTGGTAAAACTTTCCACGACCTCCTGCCTAAAGAAACAGCCGATAAATTTATGGGAACAGTTAATCAGTTAAAAAATGAACAATGCTTAATCAACAAAGTTGACCTCTTATGGGTTGACGGAGAAGAACGGGTCTTTGAAAGCAGGCTTTTCCCTATATCAACAATAAATAGCCGCACTGATCTA
>PXBM01000250.1 GCA_003566935.1 Syntrophomonadaceae bacterium
AAAATACAGTTAAAAAGCAGGAAAAGCAGGCTTATTGTCGAAGATTTCCAACAGAAGTAATATTTATTTTATGCCGACAGGGAGGGCTAAAATTGAGCATTACACCGATGGATATACAAGAAAAAGAATTTGAACGTGCATTTCGCGGTTATGATATTGAGGATGTTGATGATTTCCTGGATCAGGTTGCCAAAGATCTGGAAGGGATGATTCGTGAAAACAGTGAGCTGAAAGAAAAACTGAGCCAGATGGAAGATAAAAACAAAAACTATCACAAGCTGGAAGAAACCATGCATAATGCAATAGTTGTTGCCCAGGAAACTGCTGATGAAGTTAAAAACAATGCTAAGCGTGAAGCAGAGCTGATCCGGCGCGAAGCGGATAGAGAAGCAAAGCAGATTGTTGATGACGCCCGGCAGCGGGCAAACAGAGTTCTTTCCGAACAGGAGGAACTTTTCAAGCAGGCTCAGCTTTTCAAAATGCGCTTCCGGGCTTTTATTGAGGCCCAACTGTCAAACCTCAACAGTGAAGACTGGATGGATCAACCTGGCAAGGATCAGGAGCAACCTGAGGTGACACGCGAATTTGAAACAAGTATGAGTGATACCCTGAAAAAATTTGGGGAAGAAGAACAAGAGAAGAAAAAATCGAATAACATATATGAGATGAATTTCCAACCGGAATTCGAGAATGAGACTGAACCCGGAGCAGAGCCTGGTACTGAGTTCGAGGTTGAGCCCGAGAAGGATCTGGAACCTGAACCGGAGTTTCAGCTTGGCCCTGATGATGATTATGACAGAGATCCAGAGTTCTAAAACTAAGCAAATATAATTGATTTTATTGCTTGAACATGCTACAATCTACCGCAGATGCGATGAACGGAACAGTTAAGCATGTTACTTGCTTATGCAGAGAGCCGGTGCAAGGTGAGAGTCCGGTTAAGCATTATCGCTTAAGATCATCCGGGAGTTTCCGCCCCAAATCCACTTACAGGAGAGTAGACGCGGACGGCAGGCCGCCGTTAACGGTTATTCAGAGTGGCTAACAGTTGTTGCTGTGCAGCCAGGAGGGTGGTACCACGGGTTATAGACTCGTCCCTTTTCGGGGCGGGTTTTTTATTTAGAAATCAGGATTAAGAATTCAGTTTTCCGGAGCAGAAGAAATGATAAAAATATAATATTTGCTGAATACTAAACCATATAAAGGAGAATGGTAAAACAATGGATTATAGAGATACCCTTAACCTACCAAAAACTGACTTCCCCATGCGAGCGAATCTACCTAATCGTGAGCCGGAAATGCTCAAGAGATGGGATGAAATGGATATTAACCAGCTGGCCCGGGAAAACAGGAAGGGCGCTGAGCAATATATTCTTCATGACGGCCCTCCCTATGCTAACGGGGATATCCATATGGGCACCGCATTAAATAAGGTCATCAAGGATATCATCAATAAATATAAGACCATGCGCGGATTTGACTGTCCCTACGTGCCTGGTTGGGATACTCACGGACTGCCAATTGAACATCAAATTATCAAGACCAAAAAGGTAAAACGTAAGGAAATATCCGACGTGGAATTTCGGCAGATGTGCCACGATTATGCTATGAAATACGTAGATATCCAACGAGAGCAGTTCAAAAGATTAGGTGTCCGTGGTGACTGGGAAAACCCCTACCTGACCCTACATCCGGAATTTGAGGGACGCCAGGTCAAAGTTTTTGGTAACATGGCCAAGAAAGGTTATATCTACAAAGGCATGCGTCCGGTTTACTGGTGCGCAAGCTGCGAAACTGCCCTGGCTGAGGCAGAAATAGAATATGGCAACAAGATTTCGGAATCAATTTACGTGAAATTTCCCCTGGCCGACGATCTTGGCAAGTTCGGTGGAATTGAAAATACCTACTGCCTGATCTGGACCACCACGGCCTGGACTATTCCTGCCAATTTGGCTATAGCTGTTCATCCCGAGTTAGATTATGTTCTTGCTGATGGCGGTTCCGAGCGGTACCTGCTGGCTGAAGGGCTGCTCGAAGAAGTCTCCAGCCTGGCCGGCTCTGAAGAACCGTGGCCGGTGCTTAAAAAGTTTAAAGGCAGCGAATTGAAAGGGATGATCTGTAAACATCCGCTGTACGATCGTGAATCGATCTTGCTGACCGGTGAGCATGTTACCCTGGAACAGGGTACAGGCTGTGTGCATACAGCTCCCGGCCATGGCCAGGAAGACTTTGAGATTGGCCAGGCTAACAATTTGCCGATCCTGAGCCCGCTTGATGATCGCGGAATATTTACTGATGAAGCCGGTCCCTACTCGGGAATGCGCTATGACCAGGGTGGCAAAGCGGTGACAGAAGACCTGGAAAAAAAACATGCCCTGATCAACAGGTCCGATTTCGAACACCAGTATCCAAATTGCTGGCGCTGTAAACAGCCTGTTCTTTACAGGGCAACAGAGCAGTGGTTCGCATCAATTGACGGATTTCGCAAGGATGCCTTAAAAGCGATTAATAAGGTGAATTGGACTCCATCCTGGGGCGAAGATAGAATCTATAACATGGTGGCTGAAAGGCAGGACTGGTGTATATCCCGGCAGAGAGTGTGGGGCGTGCCAATACCGATTTTTTACTGCACCTCCTGCAATACCCACCTGATTAATGAAGATACCATCGAGGCAGTTAGCGATCTTTTCAGTCATGAGGGCTCTGATGCCTGGTTTACCAGGGAAGCAGAAGAGATCCTCCCCGATGGAACTACCTGTTCCTCCTGCGGCCATGATCAGTTCCGGAAAGAAAAAGATACCATGGATGTTTGGTTTGATTCAGGATCGAGCCATGATGCCGTTCTTGACACCCGGCCCGAACTGCGCTGGCCTGCAGATCTCTACCTTGAAGGAAGCGATCAGTACCGTGGCTGGTTTCACTCTTCCCTCCTGACAGCAGTGGCAACAAGAGGTGAGCCACCATATGATGCTGTGCTCAGTCATGGCTGGGTTGTTGACGGTGAAGGAAAGAAAATGTCAAAATCAATGGGTAATGTTATCGCACCTGAGCAGATTATCAAGCAATACGGTGCTGATATCCTGCGGCTCTGGGTATCATCGGCTGATTTCACAAGCGATATACACCTGTCAGAGAATATTCTCAAGCAGTTGATCGAGGTTTACAGAAAGATCCGGAATACTACCCGTTTTCTGCTCGGCAGCTGTTCTGATTTTGATCCTGCTAAGAATAGTGTTGAATTTGAGGAAATGGAAGAAATTGACCGCTGGGCCCTTTCCCGCTTAAACGGCTTGGTTGAAAAGGTGACCAGGGCTTACGAGAAGTATGAATACCACCAGTTTTTCCATGCTATTCATAACTTCTGCGTGGTTGATATGAGTAACTTTTACCTGGATGTTATTAAAGACAGGCTTTACTGTTCAACACCTGATGACCCGGCTCGGCGTTCAGCCCAGACAGCCCTGATGCTAATTCTGGAGCACATGGTAAAACTGATGTCTCCGATTTTAACTTTCACCTCGGAGGAAATCTGGCAGCACCTGCCCGGTCAGCATCAGGAAAGTGTTCAGCTTAGCGACTGGCCCGCACTAAATCCTGCCTGGGACAACCAGGAGTTAAGTAAGCGCTGGCAAACCCTTCTGGAGGTGCGCGAAGAGGTAACCTGGGCTCTTGAACAGGCTCGCAAGGAAAAGGTTATTGGCGGGTCGCTGGCTGCTTCAGTCACAATCTGGGCCGATGGTCCGACTTATGATTTACTTAACGAATACAGCGCATATCTTCCTGTTCTCTTCATTGTATCAACGGCAAAGCTTGATGCCGAACGTGACCA
>PXBM01000053.1 GCA_003566935.1 Syntrophomonadaceae bacterium
CACCCGGGCGAACGAGTACCAGATCGCCTTTCTTTAGTTCACTTACAGCGACCTTCTCTTCTTCGCCCTGATCAGTGATGCGCATGGCGGTATCCGGGAGAAGTTTCGCCAGTTCCTGTAATGCACCCTGCGCCTGAACTATGGAACGCATCTCGATCCAGTGTCCCAGCAGCATGATGGCAACCAGGGTGGCCAGTTCCCACCAGAGAGCTTCGGCTTCGATCAGCTGAAGCTGGACTATCCATGAGAACAGGAATGCAACGATAATGGCCAGGGAAATGAGGGCCATCATCCCGGGCAGCCTGTCTTTTAGTTCCCGGATTGCTCCCTGAATAAATACCCATCCACCATAAAAAAAGATTATTGTACCAAGGACCGGAGGGATCCAGGCCGACCCGGGAAACTCCGGCGCCTGGTAGCCAAGAAGTTCCTGGATATGAACAGACCAGAAAACCACCGGCAGGGTTAAAATCAAGGATAGCCAAAACTTTTTGCGAAACATCTCAGGACTGTGTCCGGCATGTTTATCATGACCGTTTTGGTGGTTGTTCATGTTTTCCATTAATAATTCTCCTTCCTTATATAGCAAAATCTCGTTTTTTCTTTACAAAATTATCTATTTCGTGGTTGACCGTCAGAACCTTAACCATAGTTATACTGTTACATTACTATGTTATCATAGCACTTATTGATTAGCAAAATGTTTACAGTAGCGATAAAGGGCTGATTATTCGTTAGCAGGATAATCATACTGAAATGAGGAATTTGTTTAATATGAGCAGTTCGGCATTGTCAATACATATAACCTGACCAGAACGAATTTAAGGGGTTGTTATGATGTTAATCGCTTATCCTCTATATATCCTGCGCCTGCTTTTTACAATAGCGGCCAATATCCTAAGAAAAGGACTGCACCCGCCTGAATATGTCACCTTTACCCTGCACGGCAGCTATACCGATCTGCGCCGCCCGCCGGAAGGTTTTCTGCAAAGCAGGCTGAGCCCCCGGGAGAAAAACCTCCAGGACCTGACCAGGGATCTGAAAACGGCTGCTATAAACAGCCAGGTCAAGGGGATTATACTTTTCCTCAACAAGCCTGGGCTGACACTATCGCAGGTCCAGTCCCTGATCCGGGTGATCGAAAAAATTCGGGCAGGGGATAAAGAAGTAATTACCTGGAGCACAAATTACGATACCTTAAGTTACTGCCTGGCCGCTGCGGGAAGCAGGGTATTGCTCCAGGAAGGTGGTGTGGTCTATACCCTGGGGTTTGCCAGCCGACAGCTTTACATGAAAGAAGCCCTCGCCTGGTGTGGTGTTGAATTCGATGTGATCAGGGTAAGTCCTTTTAAGTCAGCCCTGGACAGGTTAATTCGTTCCGATATGTCAGACGAAGTAAGGGAAATGACCGAATGGCTGATAAGCTCTTATTACCGGCAGTTTATTGAGGCCATCGCCCGTGGCCGAAACCTGGATGAAATAGAAGCGGGTAAGCTGGTTGAAAAAACTCCTCTTTTCGGAGATAAAGCCGTCGAAGCCGGAGCTATAGACAAAGTGGTCAATGCTGAAGACCTGCCGGTATACCTCGGCAGCAGGGATAACCCGGCCCGCCTGGCCAGCTGGAATGAGTGCAATAAATGCTTTACCAGACCCCTGCCACCACCTCCCGGCAAATACATTGCTATTCTGCGGGTCCAGGGCAATATTGTTGATGGTAAAAGCAGCCGTCCGCCGGGAAGGCCACCTCTGCCTGCGCCCTTCATTTTTAATGAGCAAACCGGGGATTTAAGCTTTGTCCGGCAGGCCCGGGCGGCCCTGAGGAATAGAAGAGTGCGGGCTGTCTTGCTGTATATTGATTCCGGGGGAGGTTCAGCTGCTTCCTCCGAGTCGATTACTTCAATCCTCGGAAAACTTGCTGCAAAAAAACCGCTTGTGGCATTGATGGGTTCGGTTGCTGCAAGCGGAGGTTACTACGTAGCTACTGCTGCATCCCATATCGTTGCAGAACAGGCCACCATTACCGGGTCAATCGGTGTAATTGCTGCCAAGGTAGTTAATACCCGCCTGCTGGAAAAATTGTTATTAAACCGGGAAACTATTGAACGGGGCAAGAAAGATCTTTTTGCCTCCCAGGATGAGCCTTTTACTGAAGAGGAAAGAAGTAAAGCCCTGGGATTTATCAACCACATCTACGAGCTTTTCCTTAAGCGGGTTGCCGACAGTCGCTCCATGGAACACAAAGTGGTGGAAGAGGTTGGAGGAGGCAAGGTGTGGACCGGGCAGCAAGCCCTGGAGCACGGCCTGGTCGATGAGCTGGGCGGCCTGGAAACAGCTCTTGCCAGGCTGCGCCGGGAAGCCGGGCTTCCGGAAAACACACCCTTGATCGACATCCCTTACCCGAGGCGTGATACGGCCCCCCTGCCTGTAAGTTCAGGCTGGATAGAATTTGCTTTAAACAACCTGAACCAGTTCCAGGACGGCAAAGCCCTGCTGGTTGGTGCGCCGTATTTTCAGCGCCCATAGCCTAAGGTAAAAGGATAATTTCGCTTACCTGCTGTTCGGACAGTTCATCACTATTGCTATTTAGCCGGTAATAACTCCCATCCAGCCAGGTTTCAAGGTATTGATCATATTGACCGCTCATAAAGTGCCCGCTTTGCCCGCCGGCAAAAACTCCGTAAGCCTCTATTTCCGGCTCCATCACGGCAATAAAGCGCAGGCCGGCGGCCAGGGTCACGTTAAAAGGGTCGTTCAGAGAATAGTTGGCCCGGCCGACTGTTTCATTATCGCCCCCGTAGGGGTAAGGCCCGCGGTTGAAGAAGGGTTTGAGCATATCTTCTTCACCCAGGATGTGTTCGAAGGAAATGGACTGCAGTTCCTGCCACTGCCATGAGGCCGGGTCAGAGCCCAGCTGTTCATCCAGTTCATTGATCGTTCTCCGGTAACTGTTCAGTAAAAGTTCATCCAGGTTGCCGTTAAACCAGGCTGATTCTCCTTTTTCCAGCTGGTAATCCAGCGCTTTATAGGCAATGTAGGCATTTGATATAAATCTTTCGTACATTTCCTCGCCCATTTCTGCTTTGAATACCTCTTCCATGAAGTTCAGATACCAGCCGGCATAGATTGCCGGGGCCGCAGCCTCCGGTGAACTGACCGGGTTATGTGCCCATTCTTTGAGGAGCTCAAACCCTTCTTGCTCATTACCCTCAAGTTCACCTGCATGTCCTTCAATTAAATCCAACCACTGTGGCAGCCTGGCCGCAGCATGGGGGTTGAACCAGTCGGTCTGCATTGCTTTCATCTCTTCCAGGGTAAGGGGAGTGTCTGCCCTTAGCTGATCGACAATCCTCTGCATCCGGTAGGGTGTTGCGTCGTCGATGGCAATCATATAGGGATAGCTACCATCGGTAACCCGGTGGTTGGCGGTGGCGATATAACCCTGGGGCGGGTTATACAGCTCAGGCATTTCATCTGTAGGGATGTAACCTTCCCAGCCGTAATCTGCGCTCCAACCCGGGACAGGTTCCAATCCGAGGCCTTGTTTGCGGATCGGAGCCAGTCCTGCGGTGCGGAAACCAATATTGCCTTCTACATCAGCATAAACAAAATTCTGCATGGGTATGGCAAAGTCAAAGAGGGCCAGCCGGAACTCGTCCCAGTTTCGGGCCTGATTCATGTCGATCACGGCATCGACGGCGCTGGTCTCGATATCGTAGGCTGTCCAGCGCAGGCTCATGGGAGGATCATCTGAAATCAGGGGTCCGTTGCGGGTAATAATTATCTCTAAAATCTCCGGCTGATCCTGTCCTTTAACTTTGATTTCTTCTTC